>NZ_JBIWPP010000002.1:585107-623221 GCF_044768335.1 Streptomyces sp. NPDC101151
CCCGCCATTACCCCCCTCGGCCGCGCGCCCCCGGGGTTCCCCCCGCCCACCGGGCCGGGCGGGGGGCCCGGTGAGTGTGCCGGGCGGTTCCCACCGCCCGGCACACTCACGGCGCCGGGGCAGCAGCAGGCTCATCTGGCGAGTTCGGCCGGTTCGTCGAGGCGCGTCAGCTTGCGCGGGTTGCGCACCACGTAGATCCGGGTGATCCGCCCGTCCTCCACCACGAGGCTCACCGCAGCCGGCTCGCCGTCGAACTCGAGCCGGCCCGCAGGCGCGCCGTTGAGCCATACGGCCGTCGTCGTGAACGCGGCCACCACCCGGTTCGCGCGTGCGAGCAGCTTCGCCACCGGCCCGGACCCGTGGATCGGAGCCAGTGCGGCGGCCACGACCCCGCCCCCGTCGGCGATCATGACGACGTCCGGCGCCATCAGCTCCATCAGCTCCTGCAGCTGACCCGTGCGCAACGCGACCAGGAACCGTTCCACCACGGCCTGCTGCTCCGGCCGGCTCACCTGCACCCGCGGCCGCCGAGCCGCCACATGCTCGCGTGCCCGCCGCGCGATCTGCCGCACCGCGGCCGCGGACTTCCCGATGGCCTCGGCGATCTCGCCATAGGGCATCTCGAAGACCTCGCGGAGCACGAACACCGCCCGCTCGGCCGGCCCGAGCGTTTCCAGGACGGTCAGCAGCGCGATCGAGACACTCTCCGCGAGTTCGATGTCCTCGGCGACATCAGGGCTGGTCAGCAGCGGTTCCGGCAGCCACTCGCCCACGTACTCCTCGCGGCTGCGCGAAAGGGTTCGCAGGCGGTTGAGCGCTTGCCGGGTGACGACTCGGACGAGGTAGGCCCGCGGGTCACGCACCTGTGCGTGGTCGACCTTGTCCCACCGCAGCCAGGACTCCTGCAGCACGTCATCCGCGTCGGCCGCCGACCCGAGCATCTCGTAGGCGACCGTGAACAGCAGACTGCGATGGGCGACGAACGGGTCCTCGCTCATGCCGTCGACGCCGCGCCGGACGTCTCGGGGCGCTCGGCCAGGGGGATCTCGCAGGCATCGGAGTAGCCCTGCGACGTGATCCCGTGCGCCGTGTTGCACCTGGCCGCCATGTTGGCGAAGCCGATGAACACGGTGAGTTCGACCAGCGCCGCGGGGCCGAGCCGGTCGAGGAGGCTCGCCGACAGCTCGTCGGTGACCGTCGGCGGTGTGCTCGTCATGGCCTCGGCGTACTCGAGAACGTCGCGCTCCAGCGGCGTGAACACCTCCGACTTCCGCCAGCGCGGCACCTGGCTCGCCTTGGCCAGGTCCAGCTTCTGGTTCAGCGCCAGGAAGTAGTTGACGTCGAGGCACCAGCTGCAGCCGACCTGTGCCGCGACGGCCATGTGCGCGAACGTCTTGAGGCTCGCGTCGGCCGCGTCCCACGTGCCCACGTTGGCCGCGAACTCCCGGTTGGCCTCGGCGAGCCGAGGGTTGTTCCACAGCACCTCGTCGGGCTCGGGGACCGCGCCGAGCTGCTTGATCATGCTTTCGCGGAACTCGGTGGTGAGCTCCGCCTTCGGAACGCGTAGCGCCATGGTGTTCTCCCTGTGCGTGTGTCTGTTTGTCATGAAGACACCGCCGGGCCCTCGCATGTGACAACCACCGCTGCACGGGTCCTGAGATCCGGGCTGCGCCGACCGGCGGCTGCTCACGGCGGAGGGGCCTCGGGCTTCGGCCCCGGCTCGCGCGACCTCGCCCGGGGCAAACCCCTGGAGCTCATCTCGGGCACCGAACTCGTCGATCTGCTGCACCGGCACGGGTTGCGTGGCCGCCCGGGGGAGCGGGGCCGGCCCGCTCCGTCGCCCGTGCCGGACCCCGGGACCGCCGGGGACCACAACGTGCTGGGGATGTCCTGGACCGGTGACGTGGCGGTGGACGTCTGTGCGCTGGTCCGCGAAGGCAACCGGGTGCTGAGCGACGACCACTTCGTCTTCTTCGGCAATCCGGCCACGCCCGACGGCTCGGTGCGCGCGGTGCCTGCCGCGCGGCCCGACAGGGTGGCCCTACGGGTGTCGTTCGAGGCGCTGCCGGACCGTGCGGACCGCCTGGTGCTGGTCGCCGCGGTCGATCCGGAGGCCGACCCGCACGCCGACCTGTCCGGCTTCACCGATGCCGGCATCCGGTTGCTGGACTCCGCGCCGGCCGAGCTGGGCCGGCTGGAGGTCTCGGACGGCCGGCCCGACGAGACCGCCCTGGTGCTCGGCTCCTTCCGGCGCCGGTCCGGCGGCGACTGGGACTTCGTCCTCGGCGGCCGGGGATACACCGGCGGCCTGGCAGAGCTGTTGCGGGGTCACGGCATCGAGGTCGAGTGAGCCGAGCGGCCCGGCCGGCTCACGGGAAAGGCCCGCCGGAGTCTTCCGGCGGGCCTTTCCCGTGAGCTGAGGTCGGCTCAGACGGCCGGCGCGTACTTGGGGTTCGCGCCGTACTGGTTCTCCTCCGCCTTGCCCTCGGTGGCGAGGAAGACGATCAGGATGATCACGCCCACCAGCGGGATGAGGGCGATGAGCATCCACCAGCCGGACCGGCCGGTGTCGTGCAGGCGGCGGACCGCCACACCGAGACCCGGGAGCAGGACGGCGAGGGAGTAGATGAGGCTGAGGACGTTCGAGCCGATCGCGCGGTCGACGACCGTCAGCACGATGCTGATGATCAGGTTGAACAGGAAGAACATCCAGTATTCCTGCCGCCGCGCTCGGCCGCTGAACACCGCGTACTTCTTGAGTACGTCCACGTACCAGTGCATTGTCTCGTCCCCCCAGGGAATCGCGTGCTTGGTGCCCCATCGAACCAGCCAGGCTGGCCGGAAAACCATGTCTTTGGCGTGCGCGGGTCAATGTGTTATCCGCCTGCGTCCGTTCGGTGATCCAGCCCCCCGGCCGGGGGCCCCGCAGACGTGACTGCATCGCAACCCGGGGAGGGAATCCGGACAGCCGCCCGGTGCGTCTGTGTCGGTATGGACCTCCAGAAGCCGCCACCCGAGCCGCAGTACCCCGAAGGGTGCCTCGCCGTCGCGATCCGCATTCCCGTGCGGATCGTCGTGTTCGTGCTGGTGGTGCCCGTGCGGATCGTGTGGGACGCGCTGGTCGTCGCCGGCCGGTTCCTGACCGACACCGTGCTGCGGCCGGTGGGGCGCGCGCTGCTGTGGATCGGCCGGGCGGTGTTCGTGTGGCCGTGGGTGGCGCTGTGGCGCCATGTCCTCGTGCCCGTCGGCAGGGCGCTCCTATGGCTCGGGCACGTCCTCGTCGTCGTGCCGCTGCGGTGGCTGTACACACACGTGCTGACCCCCTTCGGGCACGGGATCGCCTGGGTCGCACGGGGGATCGGGGCCGGTCTCCAGTGGCTGTACGCGCGCGTGCTCGCGCCGGTGGGCCGGGGCGTCGTCCGGCTGCTGAAGGGCGTCGGCATCCTGCTCGCCGCCGCCGGGGCCGGCGTGTACGCCGTCGTCGCCTGGCTGGTGCGCCATCTGCTCGTCCTCCCCGCGCGGTGGCTGTACGACTGGGTCCTCGCTCCGGTCGGCCGGGCGCTGGCCTGGCTCGCGGGTTCCGTCGTCACCGCGGTCGGCGCGGTCCTGTACTGGACGACCCGCATCCTCCTCGTCCTGCCCGCCCTGGCCCTGTGGCGCTGGGTGCTCGCTCCCGTCGGCCGGGCCCTCGCCGTCGTCGCCCGGGAGGTGGGGGACGCCCTCGGGCACGCCTGGCGGGTCGCGGGGCGGGTCTCGCGCGCCGTCGGGCGGGCACTCGGCACCCTCTTCCGATGGATCCTCGTGGAACCGCTGCACTGGGTGTACCGCACGGTCCTCACCCCCGTCGGACACGTCGTACGGGACTTCGTCCTGCGGCCCGCCGCGGAGGCCGCGCGCGCGGTGGGACGCTCCGTACGGCAGGCGCTGGCCGCCGCCCGGGACACCGTGCGGCAGGCCCGCGCGGACCTGAGGCGGATGCTTCTCGGCGAGCCGCTGCCGCCGGCCGCCGTGGACCGGCGGGAACCCGTGGGGCGCGAGACACGTACTCTTGGTAGCAGTACGACCGCTCTCACGAAGGACTAGGACACTGGGCAAGCGACAGCCCGAAGGCCCGCCGCCCGCACCCGCGGTGCAGCGCATCCGACTGCGCTACACCAAGCGCGGCCGCCTCCGGTTCACCAGCCACCGTGACTTCCAGCGCGCCTTCGAGCGTGCGCTGCGCCGCGCCGAGGTGCCCATGGCGTACTCGGCGGGGTTCACACCGCACCCGAAGGTGTCGTACGCCAATGCCGCACCCACCGGCACGGGCAGTGAGGCGGAGTTCCTGGAGATCGCACTGACCGCGTCGCGTGACCCCGAGACCCTGCGCGTCCTCCTCGACGAGTCGCTGCCCGCCGGGCTCGACATCGTCGACGCGGTCGAGGCACGGACCTCGGGCCTCGCCGACCGGCTCACGGCTTCCGTCTGGGAGCTGCGGCTGGACGGTGTCGACCCGGCCGAAGCCCAGCGTGCGGTGGAGGCCTTCACCAAGGCCGACACCGTCGAGGTGCAGCGCATGACCAAGAACGGCGTCCGCACCTTCGACGCCCGCCCGGCGGTCGTACAACTTGAAACACAGAGTGAAACGGCTGATAGGCCGACCGACCAGCCCTGTGCGATACTGCGGCTGGTTGTTCGGCACGTGACGCCTGCCGTACGACCCGACGACGTCCTGTCCGGTCTCCGCGCCGTGGCCGACCTGGCGCCGCCGGTCCCCGCAGCGGTGACCAGGCTGGCGCAGGGGCCGTTCGATGAAGAGACCGGCACGGTGACCGACCCGCTCGCGCCCGACCGCGAGGCAGCAGAGGCCCTGACGGCCGCACCGGCTGCCGCCGCGACGGCGCCGGTGCCGGAAGGTTCCGCGTAGGGACGGACGTCGAAGCGCCGCCCTGGTACTCGGGAGCCACCTGGGTCGGGCAGCGCACCGACCAGAAGACTTTCGCCAGGCCGTACCGACAAGGCGTACGGAACCGGCGAGACAGGACACAGAGTGCTCCCGTGCGGCGCCCCCGCCCCGGACGGCGGCCATCGCGCATCGCGCGGGCCGCGGACGTCAACGGCGAACGGTCCACAAAGACCGTCGCCGGACCAGGCGCGGCGCCCGGGAGCCTGACGGGAGAAACGCCCGCATGCTCGAGCCGACCGAACCCAATGAGGGTTCCGAACTGAACACTCCGAGCGACACCCTGCCGCCGCGCAGGCGTCGCCGTGCAGCCTCTCGCCCGGCGGGCTCGCCCGCCGCGGCCGAGGCACCCGCCGAGGTCACCGTGCCGGCCATACCGGCCGCCGAGGCCGACGAGATCGCCGAGACGGAGGAGAAGGCCCAGGCGGAAGCCGAGGCCGAGAGCGGGGCCGTGGAGGCACCCGCCGCCGAGGAGGCCGCGCCCGCGGCCCGAACCCGCCGCCGGGCCACGCGCCGTGCGTCCGCGCCCGCCGGGGCGTCCGCATCCGCGGAGACCGCCGAGACGGTCGTACCGGCTGCGTCTCCTGCCCCGGAAGCTGTCGGGTCCCCCGAGACCGCTGGGGCCGCCGAGACCGCTGAGGCCGCTGAGGAGGCCGCGCCCGCCCCTCGTACCCGCCGCCGGGCCGCACGCCGTGCGTCCGCACCCGTCGGATCTCCGGCCGAGGCCGAGACCGCGGAGAAGGCCGAGGCGAAGGCAGAAGAGAAGGCCGAGGCGGAGCAGCCGGAGCCGGAGGCCGTGCAGGCCACCGAGGAGGCCGCCCCCGCCGCCCGTACCCGCCGCCGCGCCAGCCGGCGTGCCTCCGCCCCCGCCGGTGCGCCGGCCGCCGCCGAGGCGCCCGAGTCCGCGCCCGCCGCGGAAGCCCCGGCCACCGCCGAAGCCGCGGTGGAAACCCCCGCCGTCACCGAAGCCGCGCCCGCCGCCGAGGCGGAGGCCGTGCCGGCCGGTCGTACGCGTCGTCGGGCGACCCGTCGTGCGTCCGCGCCCGCCGGGGCCCCGTCCTCGGAGGCTGCGGAAGCCGCCGAGGCCGCTGAGACCGCCGTGCCGGCCGCCGCCGTGCCCGCCGTCGTCGAGGCCGCGCGGGAGGAGGCCACCGCCGACGAGGCCGCGCCGCGCCGAAGCCGCCGCCGCGCCACCCGCCGTGTCTCCGCGCCCGCCGGTGCCCCTGTGGCCGAGCAGGCCGAGGCCGCCCAGTCCACCGAGGAGACCGAGATCGCCGAGCCCGTCGCCGCCCGGACCCCCGCCGCCGAGGCGCCGCCGGCCCCCGCTGCCGAGGCCCCCGCCGAGGGTGCGGCACCGCGCCGTCGCCGCCGCGTCGTGCGGCAGGCCGCCACCGGCTTCTCCGCGCCCGCGCCGTCCGAGGCCGCCGAGGGCGAGGGCGAGGGCGAGGCACCGCGCCGGCCCGCCCGCCCCGCCATGGCCGTGTTCCAGGCGCCGGTGTTCGCCGAGCCGATGTTCCAGACCCCGCAGCGGGCCGCCGCCGAGGCCGCTGCCGAGGCCGCCCAGCCCGCCGAGGAGACCGAGGCGTACGAGGAGGAGCGCGCCGACGCCGGCTCGCGCCGTCGCCGTCGCCGCCGGGGCGCTCCCTTCGCCGAGGAGACGCAGGCCGCCGAGGCCGAGGAGCCGGAGGAGGCCGTCGCCGAGGACCTCGCCGACGGCGACGAGACGGACGAGGCCGATGAGGCCGAGGGCTCCGAGGAGTCCGGCTCGCGCCGCCGTCGTCGCCGGGGCGGCCGTCGCCGTCGCCGTGGTGACGCCGCCGACGGCGAGGGCGCGGACGCCGAGGCCGACGAGCTGGCCGCCGAGCAGGCCGAACAGGACGCCGAGGACACCGCCGAGCAGGAGGAAGAGGACGCCGAGGAGGCTCGTGACGACGAGTCCGGCGGTTCCAGCTCCAGCCGCCGTCGCCGCCGGCGCCGCCGCCGTGCCGGTGACTCCGCCGGCGAAGCCGAGCCGTCCGCCGACGACCCGGAGCGCACGGTCGTCAAGGTCCGCGAACCCCGCAAGCCCGCCGAGCCGTCCGACGAGGTCCAGTCCATCAAGGGCTCGACCCGTCTGGAGGCGAAGAAGCAGCGCCGCCGGGAAGGCCGTGAGCAGGGGCGCCGTCGCGTCCCGATCATCACCGAGGCCGAGTTCCTGGCCCGCCGCGAGGCCGTCGAGCGCGTGATGGTCGTGCGCCAGCACGGCGAGCGCACCCAGATCGGCGTGCTCGAGGACGGTGTCCTCGTCGAGCACTACGTCAACAAGGAGCAGTCGACCTCGTACGTCGGCAACGTCTACCTGGGCAAGGTCCAGAACGTGCTGCCGTCGATGGAGGCCGCCTTCATCGACATCGGCAAGGGCCGCAACGCCGTCCTCTACGCCGGTGAGGTCAACTTCGAGGCGCTCGGCATGGCCAACGGGCCGCGCCGCATCGAGGCCGCCCTGAAGTCCGGCCAGTCCGTCCTCGTCCAGGTGACGAAGGACCCCATCGGGCACAAGGGCGCCCGCCTGACCAGCCAGGTCTCCCTCCCGGGCCGCTACCTCGTGTACGTCCCCGAGGGCTCGATGACCGGCATCAGCCGCAAGCTGCCCGACACCGAGCGGGCCCGGCTGAAGACCATCCTCAAGAAGATCGTCCCCGAGGACGCGGGCGTCATCGTGCGCACCGCCGCCGAGGGCGCGAGCGAGGACGAGCTGCGCCGGGACGTCGAGCGGCTGCAGGCGCAGTGGGAGGACATCCAGAAGAAGGCCAAGAGCGGCAATGCGCCGACGCTGCTCTACGGCGAGCCGGACATGACCGTCCGGGTCGTCCGCGACATCTTCAACGAGGACTTCTCCAAGGTCGTCGTCAGCGGCGACGACGCCTGGTCGACCATCCACGGGTACGTCTCGCACGTCGCCCCGGATCTGGCCGAGCGGCTGTCGAGGTGGACCTCCGAGGTCGACGTCTTCGCCACCTACCGGATCGACGAGCAGCTCTCCAAGGCGCTGGACCGCAAGGTCTGGCTGCCCAGCGGCGGTTCGCTGGTGATCGACCGGACCGAGGCGATGGTCGTCGTCGACGTCAACACCGGCAAGTTCACCGGCCAGGGCGGCAACCTGGAAGAGACGGTCACCAGGAACAACCTGGAGGCGGCCGAGGAGATCGTGCGCCAGCTGCGGCTGCGCGACCTCGGCGGCATCATCGTCATCGACTTCATCGACATGGTCCTGGAGTCGAACCGCGACCTGGTGCTGCGGCGCCTGCTGGAGTGCCTGGGCCGCGACCGTACGAAGCACCAGGTGGCCGAGGTGACCTCGCTGGGTCTGGTCCAGATGACCCGCAAGCGGGTCGGCCAGGGCCTGTTGGAGTCCTTCTCCGAGACCTGCGTCCACTGCAACGGCCGTGGCGTCATCGTGCACATGGAGCAGCCGACCGCCGTCGGCGGCGGTGGCGGCGGCAAGCGCAAGAAGCGCGGGCGCGGCGGTGACGGGCACGTGCACGAGCACGAGACCGCCGCCGTGGCCGCGGAGACCGGCGAGGCCGTCGAGCCGGAGACCGAGACCGCGGTCGAGGTCGCGGCCGAGATCGCCGAGCCCGTCGCGCTGCCCGAGCCCGAGTTCGCGCCGGACGAGGAGCTGTACAGCAGCGTCGCCGAGGCGGAGGCCGCGGCCTCCCGTGGCCGTACCCGTCGCCGCGCGAGCCGCCGGGCCTCGGCTCCGGCCGGTGCGCCGAAGGCCGAGAGCCGCAAGGCCGCGCGGGTCGCCGAGACCGCCGAGGTGCCGACGGCTCAGACCGTCACGCCCGCCGAGGAGGCCGCTCTTCCCGTGCAGCAGGTGACGGCCGCCGAGGCGCTCGCCGAGCCGGTCGCCGTCGAGGAGCCGGTGGTGGCTCAGGAGCCCGCCGCCGAGGAGGCCGCGCCCAAGGGCCGTACGCGTCGTCGCGCGACCCGGAAGGTCTCGGCTCCGGCCGGTTCCCCGGAGGGTGCGGAGGCGGCCGTGGTCACGGTTGCCGAGACCGCGCCCGAGGCACCGGTGGAGCAGCCCGTGGCCCAGGCCCCGGCTCCGGTCGAGGAGGCACCCGCCGAGAGCGCGGCCCCGGCCCGCCCGCGGCGCCGTGCGGTGCGCAAGGCCACCGCGCCGACCGCGTCCGACGAGACGGCCGTCGTGGTCGTGCCGGCCACCGCGCCGGAGGCGTCCGTCGCCGACGAGACGGTGGAGGAGGCCGTGCCGGCCAAGAAGACCGCCCGCAAGGCGGCCAAGAAGGCCACGGCGAAGAAGGCGGCCACCACCAAGACCGCGGCCAAGAAGACGGCCGCCAAGAAGACGACGGCCAAGAAGGCGGCCAAGACCGCCAAGACGGCCGCCGCGAAGTCGACGGCGAAGAAGACCACCACGGTCTCTGCCGCCACCGACGAGGGCTGACGAGGCCCGACGGGGTGTGCGGCCGGTTCATGTGACCGGCCGCACACCCCGGGGGCGCGGCCCGGTTTGACCCCTTCGGCCATGTCCCCGTAACCTTGACCGTCGGCGTGTCCACTGAGCACGCCAACATCCCCGTAAACCTCTTCCTCCCGGGCACACGGTTGGCCGGGAGAGGTCGTTCCTGCTGTTCCTGGGCGGCTGGCCTGCGGGGGTGCCGTTTCTTCGAGCGAAAGAGAGATCCGCGTGTACGCCATCGTGCGCAGCGGTGGTCGCCAGCACAAGGTTGCTGTCGGCGACATCGTTGAGGTTGACAAGATTTCCACTGCCAAGGTTGGCGACACGGTCGAGCTCTCGACCCTGCTCGTTGTCGACGGCGACGCTGTGACCAGCGACCCGTGGGTGCTGGCCGGCATCAAGGTCCAGGCCGAGGTCGTGGACCACCACAAGGGCCAGAAGATCGACATTCTGCGCTACAAGAACAAGACCGGCTACCGCCGTCGTCAGGGCCACCGCCAGCAGTACACGGCGATCAAGGTCACGTCGATCCCCGCGGCTGCGAAGTAAGGGACTGAGGAGAAATGGCACACAAGAAGGGCGCATCGTCCACCCGGAACGGTCGCGACTCCAATGCCCAGCGGCTCGGCGTGAAGCGCTTCGGCGGTCAGGTCGTCAACGCGGGTGAGATCCTGGTCCGTCAGCGCGGCACCCACTTCCACCCGGGCGCCGGCGTCGGCCGTGGCGGCGACGACACGCTGTTCGCGCTGCAGGCCGGTGCGGTGGAGTTCGGTACCCACCGTGGCCGCAAGGTCGTGAACATCGTTCCGGTCGCCTGAATCGTCTGATTCACGGCTTCGACCGAACGGCACGTTCGTTTCGCGAGGCGGACCTCACTTCCCGGTCGGGAAGGCGGGTCCGCCTTTCGCGTGTTGACATTGGTATTACCCGTAATCCCTCAGCCTTCGGCCGGGGGGACCCCCAGGAGGCACCGAACCATGACCACCTTCGTGGACCGCGTCGAGCTGCATGTCGCCGCGGGTAACGGAGGCCACGGCTGTGCCTCCGTCCACCGCGAGAAGTTCAAGCCGCTCGGCGGCCCGGACGGCGGCAACGGCGGCCGCGGCGGTGACGTCATCCTGACTGTGGACCAGTCGGTGACCACGCTTCTCGACTACCACCACTCCCCGCACCGCAAGGCCACCAACGGCAAACCCGGTGAGGGCGGCAACCGCTCCGGCAAGGACGGCCAGGACCTGGTCCTGCCGGTGCCGGACGGCACGGTCGTCCTGGACAAGGCGGGCAACGTGCTGGCCGACCTGGTCGGCCACGGCACCTCGTACGTCGCCGCGCAGGGCGGCCGGGGCGGCCTCGGCAACGCGGCGCTGGCGAGCGCCCGCCGCAAGGCACCCGGCTTCGCGCTGCTGGGCGTGCCCGGTGACCTGCAGGACATCGTCCTGGAGCTGAAGACCGTCGCCGACGTGGCCCTGGTGGGCTACCCGAGCGCGGGCAAGTCCTCGCTGATCTCCGTGCTCAGCGCGGCCCGGCCGAAGATCGCGGACTACCCGTTCACCACCCTCGTCCCGAACCTGGGCGTGGTGACCGCCGGCTCCACCGTCTACACCATCGCAGACGTGCCCGGTCTGATCCCGGGCGCCAGCCAGGGCAAGGGCCTGGGCCTGGAGTTCCTGCGGCACGTGGAGCGGTGCAGCGTGCTGGTGCACGTGCTGGACACCGCGACCCTGGAGTCCGACCGCGACCCGGTCTCCGACCTCGACATCATCGAGGAGGAGCTGCGGCAGTACGGCGGCCTCGACAAGCGTCCCCGGATCGTCGTCCTGAACAAGGTCGACGTGCCGGACGGCAAGGACCTCGCCGAGATGGTCCGCCCCGACCTGGAGGCGCGCGGCTACCGCGTCTTCGAGGTGTCGGCGGTGGCCCACATCGGGCTGCGGGAGCTGTCCTTCGCCCTCGGCGAGCTGATCTCCACGGCGCGCGCCGCGAAGCCCAAGGAAGAGGCGACGCGCATCGTCATCCGGCCCAAGGCCGTGGACGACGCGGGCTTCACGGTCACCCGCGAGGAGATCGCCGGCGAGCCGTTGTTCCGGGTGCGCGGCGAGAAGCCGGAGCGCTGGGTGCGGCAGACCGACTTCAACAACGACGAGGCCGTCGGCTACCTCGCCGACCGGCTCAACCGCCTCGGTGTCGAGGAGAAGTTGATGAAGGCGGGAGCCCGGTCCGGCGACGGCGTCGCCATCGGACCCGAGGAGAACGCGGTCGTCTTCGACTGGGAGCCGACGGTCATGGCGGGCGCGGAGATGCTGGGCCGGCGCGGTGAGGATCACCGCTTCGACGCGCCGAGGCCCGCGGCGCAGCGCCGCCGTGACTCGGAGGCCGAGCGGGACGAGGCGCTTCGCGACTACGACGACTTCGACCCGTTCGAGTAGGCCGAGGTTTCCTGCGGGCAACGCCGGACGGGCCGAGTCTCCTGAACGTCCGGGAAATTCGGGGCGTCCTCCAGGGCAACCCCGTCGCTCCCCGGTGAGTCGAACCGTGCGACACGGAACGGATCTTGATCCCTTCCGTGTCGCACTTTTCTGTCTCCCCGACTCCCGGAGCCGACGTGTCCCTGCTCCTCGGCGGCGCCGACGGCTTCACCGACAAGGGCTGGCTGAAGGACACCCAGGGCCGGCTCATCGGCGGCGAGGACGTGGCGATCGGCGACCTGAACCACGACCGCTACGGCGACATCGTCGTCGGCCATTCCTCCGACTCCTACGACAGCGACGTCGAACTGCCCACGAAGGGCGGCGCGCTGGGCGTCGTCTACGGCGGTCCGAGCGGCACCTCCGGCACGCTGAAGCCGGTGTGGATCAACCAGGACACCTCCGGAGTGCCCGGCGCGGGCGAGCACGGGGACGGCATGGGCTCCGGGCTGTCGATCGGCGACACCGACGCCGACGGGTACGCCGACGTCGCCACCGGCCTGCCCGGCGAGGACCTTGCCGGTGTCACGGACGCGGGCAGCGTGCTGGTGCTGCGCGGCAGCGCCAAGGGCCTGACCGGCACGGGCGCGAGGACGTTCCACCAGAACACGACCGCAGTGCCCGGCACCGCCGAGAAGGCCGACCGGTTCGCCCGGACGACGGCGCTGCTGGACGCCAACGCCGACAGGAAGGCCGAGCTGGTCGTCGGCGACCCGGACGAGAACGCCTTTGCCGGTTCGGTGTGGGTGTTCCCGGCGACCACCGCGAGCGGCTCCTTCTCGTTCGGTGCGGCCAACGTCGGGCTGCCCGGGACGGGGGCCCGGTTCGGGGCATCGCTCGGCGGCCGACGTTGACGACGCGGGGACGGCTACGCCGACGTGACGGCCGGGGTGCCCGGTGAGGACCTGGGCACCAGGAGCAACGCGGGTTCCGCCGTGGTCCCGCGCGGCAGCGGCTCGGGGCCGACCGGGGCCGGTGCCCAGGTGATCAGCCAGGACACGCCCGATGTGCTCGGCGCGGCGGAGAAGGGCGACCTCTTCGGCGCCGCCGTCCACATGGGCGACGCCGACGGCGACGGACGCGCCGATCCGGCGGCCGGTGCGCCGGGGGAGAACGGCAGCTCCGGGTTCGTCCGGTCCTTCAGGTCCGGCCCGGCGACCGTGGTGTCCCCGAGCGGCACCACAGCGTTCGGCGCCTCCGTGCTGGGCACTCCCGCGGCAAATGGCCGGATAGGTTCGGTATTCACCTACTGAACACCGTTACCGTATACATCTCCTGACACTCAGTGAGACCCGTTGTGCCGAGATCACGTTCTTCGAATGCGAGTCCCGTGCCGCAACGGGTCTTCCGTTGTCTGCCTAGTTGTCATGCACGCGAATGCTCCCGTTCAGCGGGCGGACCGGCCGACCGTGGGAGCTTCCGAAGGTCCGCGCGAGAAGTCCAAGAGGCCCACGTGGCAAGGGAGTTAGCGAATGACCGGAGCATCCCCCACTCCCGGATCCGCTCGAGCGGGGGGACCCCCGCCCGGCCGACGCCGCTTTCTGACCGCCGGTGCCGCCGTCCTCGGCGCCGCGGCCTCCGCCCAGCTCTGGCTGCCGGCCACCGTCGCCCGGGCGGCCGAACCCACCCTGCCGGACGGCGTGTTCAGCCTGGGCGTCGCCTCCGGCGACCCGCTGCCCGACGGCATCGTGCTGTGGACCCGGCTCGCCCCCGACCCCCTCAACGGCGGCGGCATGCCCGACGAGGTCGTCCCGGTGGACTGGGAGATCGCCGAGGACGAGCGGTTCGGAAAGACCGCCCGCCGGGGCACCGCCCAGGCCCGGCCCGAGTACGGGCACAGCGTTCACGTGGATGTACGGGGTCTGCGTCCCGACCGTCGGTACTGGTACCGCTTCCGCGCCGGCAGCCGGATCTCGCCCATCGGCCGCACCCGCACCGCACCCCACCCGCACCGAAGAGGCGGCTCGCTGCGCGTCGCGCTCGCCTCCTGCCAGAACTGGCAGCACGGCTACTTCACGCCGTACTCCGACATGCTCGCCCAGGACCCCGACTTCGTACTCTTCGTCGGCGACTACATCTACGAGTCCTCGCCGTCCTCGACGGCCGTACGGCGGCACGAGGGCAAGGGGGAGCCGTACACCCTCGTCCAGTACCGCAACCGCTACGCCCAGTACCGCACCGACCCCGACCTCGCCGCGATGCACGCGAACGCCCCCTGGGTGGTCACCTTCGACGACCACGAGGTCGACAACGACTTCGCCGGCGAGATCCCGCAGGACCCCGACAAGCAGTCGCACGACGCGTTCGTGGCCCGGCTGACCGCGGCCTACCAGGCGTACTACGAGCACATGCCGGTCCGCGCCATGGCGATCCCGAACGGCCCGCACATCCAGATGTACCGCCGTCTGGAGTTCGGCCGGCTGGCCCGGCTGAACGTGCTGGACACCCGCCAGTTCCGCAGCGACCAGGCCACCGACCAGGCCGGCGCCGAGAACCCGGGGCAGACCATGCTCGGCGCCGAGCAGAAGCGATGGCTGCTGCACGGGCTGTACGACTCCCCGGCCCGCTGGAACCTGATCGCCTCGCAGATCATGATGGCCGAGACCGACCTGCTGCTCGGCGAGGGCAAGCTCTGGTACTACGACGCCTGGGACGGCTACCAGGCCGAACGCAACGCCCTGCTGGAGAGGTTCTCCGACATCCGCAACCCGGTCGTGCTCAGCGGCGACCGGCACCTGACGATGATCAGCGACCTGAAGGAGGACTTCGCCGACCCGGACTCCGAGGTCGTCGGCGCCGAGTTCGTCGGCACCTCCATCTCCAGCAACGGCGACCAGGACCAGGCCGCCTTCCATGCCCAGTGGGACCCGCTGATGGCGGACAACCCGCACTGGAAGGTGATCGACGCCCATCGCGGCTACCACCTCTTCGACATCGACCGCGACGGCATCGACGCCCAGGTCCGGGTGGTCGACACGGTGGTCGGGCCGCAGGCGACGGCGAGCACGCTGTCCCGGCTGCGGGTGGAGTCGGACGAGCCGGGCGTCCAGGTCGTGTGACCTTGCGGCGGGAGGAGCCCGGGACGTTCCGTGTCCCGGGCTCCTCCCGGCTCCGCCCCGAAAGCGCTCCTGCGGTCGGCCCCGGACGGTCATCGTCGTCGTATGGGACGACCGGAACCCGAAACGGGCCGACGCGCGCCTTCGAGGCGCTGCTCGGACTGCCGGAGAATCTCTGCCACGCCCGGTTCCGGACACCGTGAATCGGCCCCTTACTCCGGCCGAGACCGAAATGCTGCGGAATCTTGATGTGGAATTCCACGGCAATGGACTGTCCGCCGAGCTGTATTCCCGGCCCGGCCGCAACGGTGCCGTGCTGCATATGAAGAACGGGTGCAGCCCCACACCCGGGACGTGAAGATTGCCACTCCCCGCCGGGACGTCGAGGCGGCCGGGCCGATCGCGGCCTGGAGGGACGGGCGGATCACCGCGCCCGGCGGGCGGGTCCTCGGCGACCGGGCCCTGTTGTCCGCGCTGCGCGAGCGGCGCTGATCGACATCTGCCGAACGACACGGCTGAACGACATTTGTGGACTTACTCACAGCAATTCCACGGGGGTTCACGGCGCCGGCGCCCAACACCAGGTCTGCAAGGTGAATGACAGGTTGCGCGCACATATGCATAGGACGTCACTCACCTTGCACTGCGGTTACCCGAAGTGGGACCATTTCCAGGTTCCCTGTCGCCCCAAGGTAGGTCAGCCTGTGTCACAGCACATAGCCAAGCCCCGAACCACCGCAGTGATCCTGGCCGGTGGCACCGGTCAGCGGGTGGGTCTGTCGATCCCCAAGCAGCTGCTGAAGATCGCCGGCAAGGCAGTCATCGAGCACACCCTGACCACCTTCGAGAACGCCGACTCGATCGACGACGTCATCGTGCTGATGGCGCAGGGTTACGTGCCGGACGTCGAGAAGATCGTCGCCAAGGCCGGCTTCCAGAAGGTCAAGAAGATCATCGAGGGCGGCTCGACCCGTAACGAGACCACCGAGCGCGCCATCTCGGCCCTCGGCGAGGGCCTGGCCGAGGGCGAGGACCTCAACGTCCTCTTCCACGACGCCGTACGCCCCCTGCTCTCGCGGCGCGTCATCGACGACTGCGTGACCGCGCTTGAGCGCTACCAGGCCGTCGACGTCGCCATCCCGTCCGCCGACACGATCATCGTCACGCGCACGCACGGCGAGGACGGCGAGTTCATCACCGAGATCCCGGACCGCTCCCGGCTGCGCCGCGGCCAGACCCCGCAGGCCTTCAAGCTGTCCACGGTCCGCCGCGCCTACGAGGTCGCCGCCGGTGATCCCAACTTCCAGGCCACGGACGACTGCTCCGTCGTGCTCAAGTACCTGCCGGACGTGCCGATCCACGTCGTCGCGGGTGACGAGTACAACATGAAGGTGACCCAGCCGGTCGACGTCTTCATCGCCGACAAGCTCTTCCAGCTCGCCTCCACCGCCGCCCCCGAGCAGGTCGGCGAGGACGCCTACCGCGAGCTGCTCACCGGCAAGACGGTCGTGATCTTCGGCGGCTCCTACGGCATCGGCAAGGACATCGCCGAACTGGCCGAGTCCTACGGCGCGAGCGTCTACGCGCTGGGCCGCTCCACCACCGGCACCCATGTGGAGAACCCGGAGGAGGTCGACGACGCGCTGTCCAAGGCGTACGCGGAGACCGGCCGGATCGACTACGTCGTCAACACCGCGGGCGTGCTGCGCATCGGCAAGCTCGCCGAGACCGACAACGCCACCATCGAGGAGGCGCTGAAGGTCAACTACCTGGCCCCGGTGCAGATCGCCCGCTCCTCCTACAAGTACCTGGTGGAGAGCAAGGGCCAGCTGCTGCTGTACACCTCCAGCAGCTACACCCGCGGCCGCGCCGAGTACAGCCTCTACTCCTCGACCAAGGCCGCCATGGTGAACCTCACCCAGGCGCTGTCCGACGAGTGGGCCGGCGAGGGCATCCGCGTCAACTGCATCAACCCGGAGCGCACCGCCACCCCGATGCGCACCAAGGCCTTCGGCCAGGAGCCGGCGGGTTCGCTGCTGTCCTCCGAGGCCGTGGCCCGTACCTCCCTCGACGTGCTGCTGTCGGAGCTGACCGGTCACGTCATCGACGTCCGTCAGCAGGACCCGACGGCGGGTGCCGCCCTGGCATCCGGTTTCGAGCAGGCGTTGGCGACGGTTCTGGACCGTCAGGACGGCGTGTAATAATCGGGGTAATTAGCGTTCAGGAATTCAGGCCTCTGCGGGTGCTCGTTCAACGGGTATTCACAGAGGCCTGAGTCCGTACACCTCGCGAATTACCGATTACCCGCACAGCCCTCGGCATTTCTGAACAAAACCGGCACTCCCCCTCCCAGAGCAGGTTTCTTCGTGATATCCACCGCTATTCGCGTCGCCCGGGTGGGCAGCGCGGCCGAGCTGGCCGCGGCGGCCCTCATGATCCTGGGCTTCCCGGCGCTCATGCTGGCCGCGCTCGTCCCGAGCATCCCCGCGTTCGTGGCCGCGGCCGCCGTGACGTACCTGGCGGACCACTATCTGCACCGCAAGAGCAGCTACCTGATCAACCGACTGAGCAAGGTCCGGGCGGGTCTGTCGATCCGCTTCCTGATCAGGCAGCTGCTGCTGATCCTGCTGCTGGCCCGGCTCTCCCACGCGGACGACCTGATCTTCTACGGCACGGTTGCGTGCTTCATCGCCTTCTACGGCCTCCAGGCCCCGCACGGTGCCCTGGTCACCCTCATCCGCAACCGCCGCCGGATGCCGGTCGCCACCCGCAACGTCGACCTGAAGTCCCGCATCCGCATCCCGGACGCCCCGCCGCGCCGCCTGTTGCACCGCTCCGCGGAGAAGATGCTCCACCTCGACCTCTTCGCGGTCGTCGGCATCCTCGTCTCGGCCATCGTGGACACCTCGGCGGCCGGCTTCGTCGGTGTCGGCATCACCACTGCCCTGGGCTGCGGCTACGTCCTCGCGCTGCTGCCGTACGTACGCGGCCGGAAGATCCCGCCGAAGGCCGACGTCGTCCTCGCCGCCGTCGACGACTGGCTGGGCGTTCACAAGCCGGAGACGGTCCTGTACTTCTCCGGCTCCAAGGACTCCGCCTACCAGGTCAACATGTGGCTGGAGACGATGGAGCGGCTGGAGACCCGGCCGCTGATCATCCTCCGCGAGCGCGCCATCCTGAACAGCCTCGCGCCCACCACGGTCCCCGTCGTCTGCGTGCCCGGAGGGGTGCACCTGATGAACATGGACCTGTCGAACGTGCGCGTCGCCCTCTACGCGGCCAACGTCGGCAAGAACATCCACCTGCTGCGCGTGCCCACCATGAAGCACGTCTTCATCGGTCACGGCGACAGCGACAAGCTGGCCAGCGTCAACCCGTACAGCAAGGTGTACGACGAGGTGTGGACCGCCGGCCGCGCGGGCCGCGACCGCTACGCCATCGCCGACGTCGGTGTCCGCGACGACGACATCGTGGAGGTCGGCCGCCCGCAGCTGGCCCCCATCCAGAGCTGGCAGGGCGTGCCGGACGGTCGCATCCCGACCGTGCTGTACGCGCCCACCTGGGAGGGCTGGGACGGCAACCCCGGCAACACCTCGATCGTGCTCGCCGGCGAGAACATCGTGACCGAGCTGGTGAAGGCCGACCCGCCGGTCCGTGTCCTGTACAAGCCGCACCCCTTCACCGGCACCGTCAGCGCCGAGGCCGGTGCCGCCCACCGGCGCATCACCGCCCTGGTCGAGAAGGCGGCCGCCGAGCGCACCGCCGACTCCCGCTTCACCGCCGACGCGGCCGCCCAGAGCCCGGCCGGGGCCGAGCTGACCCGTATCGAGGCCCGCCTCGCCGAGCTGGCCGGCGCCGGCGGCGCCAAGGGCGACGAGGCCGAGGCCACGCGCGACGGCGTCGTCGACGTCACGAAGCACGAGGAGGTCGCCCGGCTGCGCGCCGAGTGGAACGACGCCTACTGGCGCTCCTTCCCCTCGTACGAGCACCGCGTCATCACGGGCGCCGAGCCGCGTCTGTACGACTGCTTCAACGTCTCGGACGCAATGGTCTCCGACATCTCCTCCGTGGTCTCCGACTTCATCGCGAGCGGCAAGCCGTACGCAGTGACCGACTCGGCCGAGCTGGGCGTGGAGGAGTTCAAGCGGCAGAACACGGCCGTGCGCGCCGCGACGATCCTGTCCAACGGCGTCTCCGAACTGGGCGGCCTGCTGGACGCCGTGCGCGACCCGTCCGCGGACCCGCTGGCGGAGGACCGCAAGGAGCTGAAGCGCTACCTTCTCGGCCCGGACGAGCCGACGTCCATCGACCAGTTCAACACCGCGGTCGCCGACCTGGCCCGCAAGGCCGAGGCGCGCAATGTCGGCCAGGAGTCCCGGCTGGGCGCCGCGGGCGAGGGCCCCGTGGAGACGGCCGGGCTGACCATCGCGGTGCCGGGTCAGCGGGTGGCGTCCGCCGGTGACACGGACGGCGTCAGCGCGGGCTGACCCCTTCGCGACAGAGCCGGCCCCCGACCCCGGGGGCCGGCTCTTTTGCGTTTCCTCCCCGCTTCTCGTCCCTCGTTCGGGTTCTTACGGACCCTCTTACCGACACCGCTGGCCGAGGGTGAGCAACTCTTACCGAGCGTGCGTACTGTCGGATGTCAACCACCGCGGCCATGTCGCCGCGCCACCTTGTGACGTACGCCACTCATCACCCGCTGTGAGGCAACCGCTTCCATCGCGTGGCCGTCTAACAAGTTGCGAATAAGGCGATACGGGGGAAATGTTCCGTTGACCAGCGGGAAAGTGACAAGGGGGAAACGTGACCGTCGTGGCGCAGCCTGATGTGAGCGTGATCATCGGGGCGTACGAGGCGATGCCGTACCTGGTCGAGTGCCTGGCATCCGTCGAGGCACAGACCATCGACCCGGCGCGTATGGAGATCATCGCGGTGGACGACGGCTCGACGGACGGCACCGGGGAGTACCTGGAGGAGTTCGCGGACCGCGTCCCCATGCCGGTCACCGTCATCCGGCAGGAGAACTCCGGCGGCCCCAGCGGCCCGCGCAACGTCGGCCTCGGCAAGGCGGCCGGACGCTACGTCTTCTTCCTGGACGCCGACGACCGGCTCGGGCCCGAGGCCCTGGAGCGCATGGTCGCCATGGCCGACAAGAACGGCACCGACGTCGTCCTCGGCCGCGTCGAGGGCATCAACCGCACCCCGCCGAAGTCCATGTGGGGCAAGACCCTCGACCGGACCGACGTCTTCTCCTCCAACATCAAGTTCACGCTCAGCGCGCAGAAGCTCTTCCGGCGCGAACTGCTGAGCAGACACGGCATGCGGTTCGACGAGTCCCTGTGGACCGGCGAGGACGCGCTCTTCACCATGGAGGCGTACCTGCGGGCGAACGGCGTCTCCGTGGTCGCCGACTACACCTGCTACTACCTGGTCGGCCGCGAGGACGGCAAGCACGTCACGAAGAGCGGCAGCTACACGCTGCGCTTCGACTCCGCGCGGGCGCTGATGAAGCTGATCGCCGACATGGTCCCGGCCGGGCCCAAGCGCGACACCCTGATGATCCGGCCCTTCCTCATCACCCTGCTGCCGCAGTTCGGGCCCAAGTTCCTCACGGACGACGAAGAGGTCCGCCGCCACAAGTTCGAGCTGGCCAAGCCGCTGATGGACGCCTACTGGACGCCCGAGGCGGCCCGCCGCCTCAAGGTCCACGAGCGTCTGCGACTGCACCTGGTGGCCGTGCAGCGGCCCGAACCCCTGCTGGACGTCGTGAAGTTCGTCAAGGCGAAGAAGCAGGCCGCCGCCGTCCTGGAGAAGCGCGGCACCCGCGTCTACCTCGTCTACCCGCACTTCCGGTCCAAGGCCGCCGGTGTCCCCGACTGGATCTACCTCGCCGAACCCCGCGAGGCCCGGGCCTTCGAGGGCTACCGGGAGGCCGCCGCCAACTCCTTCCTGCGCCGGGCGCTCAGGAAGATCCGGCGGATGCTGCCGAGCGGAGGGTTCGGAGCGGCGGCGGCCTGAGGGTCCCCGGCCGGGCGGGGAGTTACTCCTTGCCCGACTGCAGTGCCCGTCGCAGTGGCCTGCCCACCACGCGGCGGGCGCGCCGGTAGACGGAGGCGGCGGGCGCGGGGACCAGGGCCTTGACCTGCCTCGCCCGTGCCAGCTCCCGCCTCAACTGGTTGTTGTCCTGGGTCAGTTCGCCGACCCGGGTGTGCAGCCAGCCGAACCGGCTGCTGAGCGAGGCGAGGTCGGTGTCGTTCCAGGGGCGCACGCCCGGCGGGAACGACAGCGAGCCCATCTTCTTCTCGAAGGCCGTGCCGCCGTCGCCGTGCGTGAAGGTGTTCTGCAGTCCGTTCTTGTCCAGGAACCCGACGAACCGGTCGAAGCGCTCCCGGTGGTTGCCGACCAGCCCGCCGAAATCGGCCTGCTCGTACAGCCGAGCCGGGTCGGCCGCCTCCGGGTCCTTGGCGACCTTGTCCAGCCGCTGGTGCGGGATCTCGAAGTAGCGGCACAGCTCCAGCGTGCGCGAGTCGCCGCACAGCACGGTCGCGGGTGTCCCCGCGAGCAGGGCGGCGATGTTGCCGTGGATGCGCGAACCGAAGGAGAAGTCGAAGGGGCGCAGCTCGTCGATCCAGGTGACCGGATCGACGTACACCCGCACCTTGTCCTCCCGGTACATCGGGTGGTCCGGGTGCGTGGGCAGCGCGGTCACCCCGGAGTTCGGGTCGCTGAGGTCCCGCCAGTGCAGCTGCCGTGCGTCGCTCAGGTTCTGGCCGATGAAGCGCAGGTTCGGGTAGCGGTCGTGGGTGCGGGTGATGATCCGGCCGAGGCCCTGCTTCTTCACCGCGCTGTGCGAACCGTTGATCGCGATGCGCGACTCCGCCGTCAGCCCGGGCACCCGCTTGCGCACGTCGAGTTCGCTGCCGTACATGAACAGCGACGGGCAGCCGATCACTTCCACGTCCCGGAAGCCCATGTCCCGCAGGTACTGCTCGGTGAACTCGCCCCGCACCCCGATCGAGGCGCTGCGCTCCAGCACCGCCGAGCAGAACTCGCGCACCGTCGGCTCGATCTGACCCAGCCGCGCCGGGTCGTAGCTCACCCCGGTCTGCGCGCCGACGCCGAGCACCACGACCGGGATCCGCAGCCGCTGGATGAGCCGGGTCAGCCGCTTCAGCGCGGGCTCGAAGGACGGCCGGAAAGCGTTGGCGAGCGGGACGACGAAGGCGTCGTACTCCGCGTTGATGCGCGCGGCCGCGGCCACCTCGGTCCGTCCACCGTTCGAGACGACCTCGGTTCCCGGGACTTCCAGAATCTTGTGCGCCGCGTCCTGGAAGATCAGGTTGCCGGCGTTGGTGGCGATGACGTCCTGGTGGAGGGCCTCTTCCACGGTGTAGACGTCGTAGGGACTCTTGCCCGAGCGGAGGAGAATGCGCTTCGTATGGTGAACGGTAGGTGACACAATGGTCAACTTAAGTTTGTCAGACATTTAATTTCTATAGGCAACCGGTACAACCTTTTTGCCGTGCGCGAATTGTGAGCAAACGACTACGTTGCGCCCGTCCGGAGACTGGACCGGTGCGCACCGCCTGGCCCCGTTCGCGTAGATTGCCGCACAGGCAGCCGGAACCGGGCGAGGGGACAGCAGGCAAGGTGGCAAGGGCAAGGCAGGCCGTGGGCGAGGCCCGCAGGATCGTCGTCAAGGTGGGTTCCTCGTCGCTGACCACCGCCGCGGGCGGCCTGGACGCCGACCGCGTCGACGCACTGGTCGACGTGCTCGCCAAGAGCCGCAGCGGGGGAGAGAAGGAGATCGTGCTGGTCTCCTCCGGAGCCATCGCCGCGGGCCTCGCTCCGCTGGGCCTGCGCCGCCGCCCCAGGGACCTGGCCCGCCAGCAGGCCGCCGCCAGCGTCGGCCAGGGCCTGCTCGTCGCCCGCTACACCGCCTCCTTCGCCCGCTACGGCGTCCGCGTCGGCCAGGTCCTGCTCACCTCCGACGACATGAGCCGCCGCGCCCACCACCGCAACGCCTCCCGCACCCTGGACAAGCTGCTCGCGATGGGCGCTTTCCCGATCGTCAACGAGAACGACACCGTCGCCACCGACGAGATCCGCTTCGGCGACAACGACCGCCTCGCCGCCCTCGTCGCCCATCTCGTCCACGCCGACCTGCTGGTGCTCCTCTCCGACATCGACGGCGTCTACGACGGCGACCCCAGCAAGCCCGGCACCTCGCGGATAGCGGAGGTGCGGGGGCCGGCCGATCTCGAAGGCATCGAGATCGGCAGCGCGGGCAAGGCCGGCGTCGGCACCGGCGGCATGGTCACCAAGGTCGAGGCCGCCCGGATCGCGGCGGCCGCGGGCATCCCCGTGGTACTGACCAGCGCCGTGCACGCGGCGGAGGCGCTCGGCGGCGGCGACACCGGCACCTACTTCCACCCCAGCGGCAAGCGTTCCGCCGACCGGCTGCTGTGGCTCCAGCACGCCTCCACCCCGCAGGGCTCTCTCACCCTGGACGACGGCGCCGTCCGCGCGGTCGTCGAGCGGCGCACGTCGCTGCTGCCCGCCGGCATCGCCGCCGTGGAGGGCGAGTTCAGCGCCGGCGACCCCGTGGAGCTGCGTGACGGCACCGGACGCCCGGTGGCCCGCGGGCTCGTCAACTTCGACGCCAAGGAGATCCCCCAGCTGATCGGGCGTTCGACCCGGGAGCTGGCGCGCGAGCTGGGCCCGGCGTACGAACGCGAGGTCGTACACAGGGACGACCTGGTGCTCCTGCACTCGTAACACGTGTTAAAACCGCTCGTAAAACGGGGCGTAAGGAACGCCCCCGGTGGGGGACGTTCCGTAAAACCGCCCCACGGAGCCGTGCGGCCTGCTCAACTTTGTCTTGGGGGCATGTTGAAGGGACACGTTCCGTCAAGGGGCCATGCGTGAAGGAGGCCGTCGTGAGACGAGTGCGCCCTGGGGCGGCGTCCCGCGGTGCTCTGACGAGCGTCGCGGCCGGGGACACCTACGAGGACTACGAGGAGCCCAAGGACTCGCCCCGCCTGTGGCACGTCACTCTCAGCGTCTCCGGGCAGAAGGTCCCGCTGCCGGACCTGCGGCGCGCCCTGGAACAGCTCGCCCACGACCACCCCTTCCTGCTGACCAGCAGATACGCGAGCGACCACGCGGAGATCCGCTACTGGGAGGAAGCCCGCGACCTGCACGACGCGGCCGCCGTCGCCCTGCGCCTGTGGGGCGAGCACCGGCAGACCGCCGGGCTGCCGGCCTGGGAGATCGTCGGCCTGGAGGTCATCGACCGCGAGACGTACCACCAGCGCATCGCCGAGGGATACGGGCCCGCCCCCGCGACACCCGTAGGGGTGCACCCGTTCTGACCAGGATGCCCCGCGGGGGCTCGCGGATTCCCACCCGGGGGCGTGTCCCTTTTGACCCGTCTCGCGGTGTGGGACGACAGCTGAACCGCCCCGCGCCGCGCACTACCCTTCCCTCATGACCACGCTCTCGCCGTACGACGCCATGTCCCCGGTCACCCAGGCCGCCTACCGGGCCAAGGCCGCCGCCGCCGACCTCGCGCCGCTCCCGCGCGCCGTGAAGGACGACGCGCTGCTCGCCATCGCCGACGCCCTGGAGGTCCGGACCAGCGAGATCGTCGAGGCCAACGCCAAGGACGTGGCCAAGGCGCGGGAGAACGGCACCAGCGAGGCCATCGTCGACCGGCTCACCCTCACCCCCGAGCGGGTCCGTGCCATTGCCGCCGACGTCCGCGACGTCGCGAAGCTGCCCGACCCGGTCGGCGAGGTCGTCCGCGGCTCCACCCTCCCCAACGGCATCGACCTGCGCCAGGTCCGCGTCCCGCTCGGCGTGGTCGGCATCATCTACGAGGCCCGCCCGAACGTCACCGTCGACGCCGCCGCCCTCTGTCTGAAGTCCGGCAACGCCGTCCTGCTGCGCGGCTCCGCCTCCGCCTACGAGTCCAACAGCGCCCTCGTCCGGGTGATCCGGGACGCCGTCGGCGGCGCCGGGCTGCCCGCCGACGCCGTCCAGCTGGTGCCCGGCGAGAGTCGCGAGTCCGTGCGCGAGCTGATGCGCGCCCGGGGACTCGTCGACGTGCTCATCCCGCGCGGCGGCGCTTCCCTGATCCAGACCGTGGTCAGCGAGTCCACCGTCCCCGTCATCGAGACCGGCACCGGCAACTGCCACGTCTACGTCGACGCCAACGCCGACATCGACATGGCGATCGAGATCCTGATCAACTCCAAGGCCCAGCGGGTCAGCGTCTGCAACGCCGCCGAGACCCTCCTGGTCCACCAGGACATCGCCCCCGAGTTCCTGCCGCGTGCCCTGGACGCCCTCGCCGGGGCCGGGGTGACCGTGCACGCAGACGAACGCGTGCTGGCCTACGCCAAGGACTCCAAGGCCACCGTGGTCGAGGCGACCCCGGAGGACTGGGAGACCGAGTACCTGTCGTACGACATCGCCGCCGCCGTCGTCGACTCGCTGGACAAGGCCGTCGAGCACATCCGGCTGTGGACCTCCGGCCACACCGAGGCGATCGTCACCACCTCCCAGCAGGCGGCCCGCCGCTTCACCCAGCTGGTCGACTCCACCACCGTCGCCGTGAACGCCTCCACCCGCTTCACCGACGGCGGCCAGTTCGGTTTCGGCGCGGAGATCGGCATCTCCACCCAGAAGCTGCACGCCCGCGGTCCGATGGGCCTGCCCGAGCTGACCAGCACGAAGTACATCGTCACCGGCGACGGGCACGTGCGCCGCTGACCGATCTGACGGAAAGGCGTCTCAGCAGGCGGATGAATTTCCATACCGTCTGCCCAAATTGACCCCCCAGGTCTACTCTGGATCCGTGCCGGAGGACGTGGGGGGCACGCCGTTCCCTGACGGCTGGGAGCCCGACGACGACCACGACCACGGGGTGTCGGACGAAGAGTTCGCCTCCGTGGTCTTCGACGAGGCCTTCGTGCAGGCGGCCGTGGTGCACGAGCCGACCGCCGTCGAACGCCTCCTGGCCGCCGCGCAGGCCAGAGCCGAGGCCTCCGAGGCAGAAGCCCGCCGAGCCCGCGCCAGGGGTGAGCGCTACGACGACGGGTACGGCCCCGAGGGGACCGATTTCGGTCATGGTCGGGACGACGACGAACTCCACGACACTTACGTCCTCGGCGAGCACCACGGCGCCTTCGGGTCCTACGGCAAGCAGATCCGCTGGCACCGGCCCGTCGCCTGGGTGCTCGCCCTCGTGATGGGCATCGGCATGGTCGCGCTGGCCTTCGCCGCGGTCTACCGGGGCGCCTCCTCGAGCACCCGCGACCGGGTGCCGTCACCCGCCTCCACCGGCCTTGAGCAGGGCGCTGCCTCGCCCCCCTCCGCCTCCGCCGACTCCTCACCGCCGGCGGTCTCGGCGATCCCGCGATCCCCCTGAACGCCCGCGCACGCCCGTGGTGAGAACCTGTCAGAAGTTGTCGTGTAGCAGGGCGTTTACCCGAGGCCCACGAGACCTACTCTGAAAGTATGGGCGGGCCTGGAGACCCACCGGAGGGGACACCCGAGGGCGGCCCCGGCGGTGCAGAGGACGAGTACCGATCCGTCGTGTTCGACGAATCGTTCGTGCGGGCTGCCCGGCTCCAGGAGTACTCGGCGCAGGAGCGCATGGCCGACCACGCGCCCGCCGTACGCCGGCGCCCACCCCTGCACCGGGGACTGAAGCGACAGGTGCTGATCCTCGCCCTGCTGATCGCCATCGCCTTCGGCACCGCGATCTACATGGGCGTCCGCCACTCCTACAGCACCCCGCAGGCCCGGCGCTCCGCCGAGGCCCTGCGGATGAACGTCATCCCGCTCGCCCCGCAGGGCAAGGTGCCCGGCGCCGCCGACGCCGAGTCCCTGTACGCGCACAGCCCCGCCGCCCAGTTCGAGGTCGGCGCCGCCGGGATCCCGTTGCCGGCCACCCGCAGCACCGCGCACTTCTCCGACAGCCAGGTCACGGCCGCCCTGAGCATCGCCCGGAACTACCTCGTCCGCTCCTCGCTCGACCCCGACGTGCTCACGGCCCGCCAGGTCCGGCCGGCCCGCGCCCTCCTCGATTCCGACCAGCTCGACCAGTTCGACGAGAGCTTCGACCATCCGGCGGCGGACGGCCACCACGCGCCCACCGGCTGGCTGGTCCGCTTCGACCCCTCCCGTGCGGTACTGGCCGACGACCGGATCCGCGTCCAGGGCACCCTGCAGGCCGGCGAGGCCGACCCGGCCACGCTGGAGGTCAACGCCGACACGATCTTCGTCTACGCGCTGCGTCCGACCGGCGCCGCCGCCGACGCCCCCGTGTCCCTGTTCACGGTCCGCCGCGAGCTGACCTTCCGCTTCGACCGCGACGACCTGCGCGTGGGACAGATCCAGCTGGCGACCTCCTACGCCCAGGCCGGCCCGCTGTCCTGCGCGGAGGACGCCACCTCCTACCTCCGCCCGCTCCTGTCCGGCCAGACCGCCAGGTCGGGCGGCCCGGCAGGTACCGACCCCTTCGCCTCGGACAGCGCGACCGCCCTGTGCGGGACGCTGGCCGCTGCGGCTCAGCCGAAGGTGTGAGCCCGGGGAAGCAGCGGGACGGCCAGTAGCGGGACTGCCGGCAGCGGGACAGCCAGTAGTGGGACCGCCGGCAGCGGGACGGGCACCAGCCGGGGCGGTCGGCCGCGGGCTGGGCCGACGCAGGGAGCGGGCCGGGGTGCGTTGTCGGATGCGGGTGGACGGCGTGGCGGCTGGTCGCGCCCGAGCAGCACAGCCGCATGCTGATGCGAGGGCGGCAGGGCGGCAGGGCGGCAGGGCGGCAGGGCGGCAGGGCGGCAGGGCCGCATGTCGATGCGGCCCCGCGCGCCGTGCGGCTACTCCTCGTCCCGCGGCGGCGTGTCCTGCGGCCCGTCCTTCGGGGGAGCGGAGCCCTTGAAGCCGTCGAAGCCGCGGCGGACCCGGCCGCCCAGGTCGCCGGCGCCGCCCGCGAGGTCCGTGACCAGCTTCATCAGCGGATCCTTGGAGGTCTTCACATCGCTCGCGTAGCTCGCGGCGGACTCGCGGAACGAGTCGCTGACCGAGGTGTCCTTGTCCTCGCTGCGCCGCGGGTAGTGGCCGTCCATCAGCCGCTGGTAGTCCCGGGACTCGGCCCACTTCTTCAGCTCGGCCGCCCGGATGGTGGCGAAGGGGTGCGAGCGCGGCAGCACGTTCAGGATCTTCAGCACGGAGTCGCGCAGATCGCCCCCGGACTCGTACTCCTCGGCCTGCTCCAGGAAGGCGTCCACGTTCATCTCGTGCAGATGGTTGCCGCCGGCCATCTTCATCAGTCCGCGCATGGAGGCCTGCAGGTCCTGCCCCACCAGCAGCCCGGCCCGGTCCGCGGACAGCTCCGACTTGCGGAACCACTCCCGCAGCGCGGTCACGATCGCCATGACCGCGAGGTTGCCCAGCGGGATCCAGGCGACCTTCAGCGCCAGGGTCGTCAGGAACAGCAGGATCGTGCGGTACACCGAGTGCCCGGACAGGGCGTGCCCCACCTCGTGCCCGACGACCGCCCGCATCTCCTCCTCGTCGAGCAGCTCGACCAGCCCCGTGGTGACCACGATGACCGGCTCGTCCAGCCCGATGCACATCGCGTTCGGCTGCGGGTCCTGGGTGACGTACATCGGCGGGACCTTCTCCAGGTCCAGGATGTAGCAGGCGTCCAGCAGCATGTCGTGCAGATGCGAGAACTGCCGCTCGGAGACGCGCACCGAGTCGGACAGGAACAGCAGCCTGAGGCTCCGCTCCGGAAGCAGTCCGCTGAGCGCCTTGAACACGGTGTCGAAGCCACTCAGCTTCCGCAGCGCCACGAGGGCCGACCGGTCGGCCGGATGCTCGTACGCACGCGAGGAGATCCCCGGGAAGCGCCTGCGCTGCCTGCTCGGCACACGCTCGTGCCCCGTCTGCTCGCGGCCGTCGTCGGACATGTCATCCCCCATGTACTAGTGGGTGCCTCACTGTGCCCCCGAGGCAGGGGCCAGCCTAGGCGGAGATACCGTGGACGGGCAGTACAGCCAAAGGAGTCCACGTCATGGAGCACCACCCCGCAGCCGCCTGGCTGACCGAGGCCGCCACGAGCGCCGTCCAGCAGCATGGGTCGGGATATCTGCTCCGTGTCGTCCTGATCGTGATGGTCCTTGGCTGCGCACTGACCGCATGGTTCCTGCTCCGCGGCTACAAGCGGAAGGACGACTGACGGGACGCGAAAGTTCCCTCAGGACGGTCAACCGGTGCCGCGCGCCCGCCCCAACGGCGGAGTCGGCGTGATCGGCGCCGGGCCGCCCGCTTACGATGAGCCCACGTCTTTATCCCGCCCACACGCGATAGGTCCTGCCGAAGATGAGCTTCCACAGCACCGCTGCCCAGTTGGTCACCCTCGCCGCCGAGGGCGAGGAGCGCGGCGGCCACCACAACAGCCTGAACCCGGCCATCACCGGCGGCAGCGCACTGGTCATCCTGCTGCTCCTCCTGTGGATCACCACGCGCTTCAACCGCGACCGCTGACCCGGACCCCGTCCCCCGCCAGGGCCCCTCAGGCCGGGCCGGTAGGGTCTGCACGCATGGGAGAGCAGGACATGCCTACCGGTCCGGCGAACGACACGGCCGCCCACGCGGCCGACGGCGCCGCCAGGAACGCCGACACGGCGGCAGGCACGGTGAAGACCCCGGCATACGGGCCGGGCAGCGGCCCCGCCCACGCGGGCAAGCGCCGCCTCGGCGTCATGGGCGGAACCTTCGACCCGATCCACCACGGGCACCTCGTGGCGGCCAGCGAGGTCGCGGCACAGTTCCAGCTGGACGAGGTGGTCTTCGTGCCCACCGGCCAGCCGTGGCAGAAGTCCCACCGCAAGGTCTCCCCGGCCGAGGACCGCTACCTGATGACGGTCATCGCGACCGCCGAGAACCCGCAGTTCTCCGTCAGCCGCATCGACATCGACCGTGGCGGCCCCACCTACACCGTGGACACCCTGCGCGACCTGCGGGCCCTCAACCCGGACACCGACCTGTTCTTCATCACCGGCGCGGACGCCCTCGCCCAGCTGCTGACCTGGCGCGACACGGAGGAGCTGATCTCCCTCGCGCACTTCATCGGCGTGACCCGCCCCGGCCACCACCTGACCGACCCCGGCCTGCCGGAAGGCGGCGTCTCGCTCGTCGAGGTGCCGGCGCTCGCCATCTCCTCCACGGACTGCCGTGCGAGAGTCGCCAAGGGCGAGCCCATCTGGTACATGGTGCCGGACGGAGTCGTGCGCTACATCGACAAGCGCGAGCTGTACCGCGGCGAGTGAGCCGAGAGGGGCACCGGTGAACGACCGATACGACGCGGGTGACGCCGGCCACGGCGCCGCCCCGTACGAACTCGTCGGCTACGACGAGTACGGGCAGCCCATGTACCGGCAGATCCCGGCACAGCAGGCCCCGCAGCAGTCCTACGACCCGTACGCCCAGCAGGGCTACGGATACGACCCGTACGCCACCGGCGGCCGGCAACAGCCGACGCAGTCCTACGACGCGTACGACACCGGTCAACAGCCGCCCGTCGCACCCGCCTACGACGCGTACGGCTCCCAGGCCCCGTACGACCCGTACGGAGCCGGCACCCAGAACGCCGCTGCCCCGTACGACCCCTACGGGCAGGCGGCGACCAGCGGACAGCAGCCCCGGGTCGCCGAACAGACCGCGTACATCCCGCAGCAGGCCGGCCCCGCCGACCGCTCGCAGGCCCCGCAGGACCCCGAGGAACACTCGGCCTCGCATGAACGGGACTACCACACCGAGCAGTTCGCCTTCGTGGAGGAGCCGAACGGCGACTCCCAGGACGTCATCGACTGGCTCAAGTTCACCGAGAACCGCACCGAGCGCCGCGAGGAGGCCCGCCGCCGCGCCCGCAGCCGGATCGTCGCCCTCCTCGTCGTCCTCGCCCTCGTCGCCGTCGGCGGCGTCGGCTACCTCTGGTACGCCGGGAAACTTCCCGGCCTGTCCTCCTCCGGCTCCAAGACGGGCACGGCGACGGCGGTGGGCGCCCAGAAACGCGACGTGATCGTCGTCCACCTGCACAACACCGGCAAGAGCGGCACCTCCACGGCGCTGCTGGTCGACAACACCACCACCAAGCAGGGCACGACCGTCCTGCTGCCCAATTCGCTCGCGCTGAGCGGCGACGACGGATCCGCCACGACCCTCGCCAGGTCGGTCGACGGCGACGGCGCCTCCGGCACCCGCGACCAGCTCGACACCGTCCTCGGCACCGACATTCAGGGCACCTGGCGCCTGGACACCCCCTACCTGCAGAACCTCGTCGACCTGGTCGGCAACATCGACATCGACACCAACGCCGACGTCCCCGACCCCGACGCCAAGAAGAAGGGCGCCTCGCCGCTGGTCCACCAGGGCAAGGCCCAGACCCTCAGCGGCAAGATGGCCGTCGCCTACGCCACCTACCGCGCCGCCGGCGAGGCCCCGAACGCCCAGCTGGAGCGCTTCGGGCAGGTCATGCAGGGCGTGCTGCGCAAGGTCTCCTCCGATGCGACGGGCGCCACGACCACCGTGCAGACCCTCGCGCAGATCCTGGACCCGCCGCTGACCGACAAGGACCTCGGCGCCTTCCTCGCCAAGCTGGCCGACCTCGCCAAGGGCGGCGACTACAGGACGGCCCTGCTGCCCGTGCAGTCCGACGGCACGCTGAGCGCCAAGACCAGCGACAGCGTGGTGAAGGACATCCTCGGCGGCACCGCCAAGAGCCCCGACGCGGGCTCAGCGGTCCGGGTCTCCGTCCAGAACGCCACCGGTGTGAAGGACGACGTCGAGAAGGCCCGCGTGGTCCTCCTCAACGGCGGCTTCACCTTCCGCGAGGGCGGTACCGCGTCCGGCACCCAGGCCACCTCCAAGGTGCTCTACGCCGATGCCGCCGACAAGGCGAACGCCACCGAGGTCGCCAAGACCCTGGGCCTGCCCGCCGGCTCCGTGGCCAAGGGCACCGTCTCCTCCGGAGCCGATGTCTCGGTCGTCCTCGGCAGCGACTACAAGCCCGCATCCTCCTGATGGCGGCCGGGGCACCCCGCGTGATGCGGTCATCACGTGGGGTGCGCCAGGCGGTCCGTGAGACCCTTGATGTCAAGTGTCCCCTTGACGGAAAGCCATGTAGTGACCGCCACTGATCGTTCCCTTGAGCTCATCAACACCGCCGCCCAGGCGGCGGCCGACAAGCTCGCCCACGACGTCATCGCCTACGACGTCAGCGACGTCCTGTCGATCACGGACGCATTCCTCCTGGCCTCCGCGCCGAACGACCGCCAGGTCAGGGCCATCGTCGACGAGATCGAGGAGCGCCTGCTGAAGGAACTCGGCGCCAAGCCGGTGCGCCGCGAGGGCGACCGTGAGTCCCGCTGGATCCTGCTCGACTACGTCGACATCGTCGTCCACGTCCAGCACAGCGAGGAGCGGGTCTTCTACGCCCTGGAGCGGCTGTGGAAGGACTGCCCCGAGCTCGAGCTGCCGGCCGACGCCAAGGCCACCCGCGGCAAGGCCGAGGAGCACACCAAGCTGCAGGCCGCGGAGGCCGCCGACGAGCCGGGCGGGGAGTGGTGATGAGCGCCACGGGCGAGGTGAGCGACCGCAGGGGCCGGGGTCGCCGCATCATCCTGTGGCGCCACGGCCAGACCGCGTGGAACGTGGAGCGCCGCTTCCAGGGCACCACGGACGTCGAGCTGACCGAGACCGGCATCGGTCAGGCTCGCCGCGCCGCCCGCCTGCTCGCCTCCCTGGGACCCGACACGATCGTCTCCTCGGACCTGCAGCGTGCCGCGAACACGGCCGCCGAGCTGGCCGCCCTCACCGGGCTCGACATCATCCGCGAGGAGGGCCTGCGAGAGACCTACGCGGGCGTCTGGCAGGGGCTGACGCACGAGGAGATCATCGACCGCTACGGCGAGCAGTACGCCGCCTGGAAGCGCGGTGAGGCGGTCCGCCGCGGCGGCGGCGAACTGGAGACCGAGGTTGCCGACCGCGCCGCCCCCGTCGTGCTGCGGCACGCCGAGAAGCTGCCCGAGGACGGCACCCTCGTGGTGGTCAGCCACGGCGGCACCATCCGCACCACCATCGGCCGTCTTCTCGGCCTGGACTCCCGGGACTGGGAGAGCCTCGGCGGTCTGTCCAACTGCTGCTGGTCCGTGCTCGGCGAGGGCGCCCGCGGCTGGCGCCTGCTGGAGCACAACGCGGGCACCCTCCCCGAGCCCGTCCTCGGTGACGACGACTGACCCCGGATTTCACTTTCTGGCAGGTCGCAGGCTAAAGTTCTTCTTGTTCGCCCCGCCGAGCGGGAAGAACACAAGGGGCTATAGCTCAGTTGGTAGAGCGCCTGCATGGCATGCAGGAGGTCAGGAGTTCAATTCTCCTTAGCTCCACGGATCGGCACTCTGTTGAGTTGTCAAAGATCGGTGATGAGAATCCCGTCCCTCAGGGGGCGGGATTTTCTGCGTTCTATCGGCGGACGAACTCGGCACCCTCCCCGTCGGCCGGCGGCCACAGCCGCTCTCTCTGCTCCCTCAGCAATGCGAGCTTCGTACGCGAGTCTTCGTCCTCCGGCGTGTAGACCACGATCCGGCACTCGGGCATCCCGTCGACGGACAGCGACTGCGAGGTCATCCGCATCTCGCCCACCCGCTGGTGACGGAACGTCTTCACCCGCGGCCCCGGCGGTGTCACCTCCCCGCTCTCCCACAGCTTCGCGAAGCCGGGGCTCGCAGCCGACAGCCCGCGTATGTACTCCTCCCAGGCCGGCTCGCCCACGTGTCTGCCGTAGGCCGACCGCAGCGTCGCCACCATCACCGGCAGCTCGCTCTCCCGGTGCACCAGCGGACAGGTCTCTTCCGGCACCGTGAACAGCGTCCACAGCACGTTCGGCACACCGATCCGGACGGTCTCGGGCACCACGAACAGGTCGCGGTAGGCCGGGTTGGTGGCCAGGACGTCGTACCGCGCGTTGTAGACCACCGCGAGCAGGGGACTGAGGGCGTCGATGATGCCCCGCACCTCCGGGCCGACCCGGCGGGTCAGATCCTGCGGTGCCGGGTCGAAGGGCACCTCCGCCAGCCGGTACAGGTGCTCGCGCTCCGCCGGGTCCAGCCGCAGTGTCCGTGCGACCGCGTCAAGCACCTGCGGCGAGGCGTTGATCGGCCGGCCCTGCTCCAGCCATGTGTACCAGGTCACTCCCACGCCCGAGAGCTGGGCGACCTCCTCCCGCCGCAGCCCCGGCGTACGCCGCCGCAGCCCCGGCGGCATCCCCACGTCGGCCGGTGTCACCCTGGCCCGCCTGCTGCGCAGAAAGCCGGCCAGCTCCGGCCTCCGGCGCTGTGTCGTCGTCCCCATCGTCGATCCCCCGTTCCCCGTCGTCCCGTCCCCATCGTCTGCATCCGGCCCGGGCGCTGCCAGGTGCTGCCGGTACCAGCATCGGAGGGCACTCGGCACCCGTACCGATACGTCGTCAGGCTCGACGCCATGACGACGACACCTCGAACCGGGCCGAGTCCAGCGCCCGCTCCGAACCCTGCGATCAGTGAAGCACTCGCCACTGACAGTGAACAAGAGGCCACCGACAGTGAAGCGGCTGCCACTGGCAGTGCATCTGCCGACGTCGGCGGTGCACCTTCTGTCGCCGAAGGTGCGTCTTCCGCCACTCACAGTGAAACACCCGCCACTGACAACCGGCCCCGGCTGCTGCTCGCGGTCCTGCTCACCGCCTTGTTCATGGCGGCCCTCGACGTCTTCATCGTGAACGTCGCCGCCCCCACCATCGGTTCCGATCTCCATGCCTCGGGCGCCGACCTGCAACTGGTGGTCGCCGGCTACGCCATCACCTACTCCGTGCTGCTGATCACCGGTGCCCGGCTCGGCGACCGGCTCGGCCACGGCCGGGTCCACGTCGCCGGACTCGCCCTGTTCACCGCAGCCTCGTTCGCCTGCGGTCTGGCGCAGGGGTCGGCCGAGCTGATCGTCTTCCGACTGGTGCAGGGCGCCGGCGCGGCGCTGATGATCCCGCAGGTGCTCAGTCTGATCCAGCGCACCTTCACCGGCGAGGCCCGGGCCCGGGCGCTCGGTGCCTACTCGGCGGTCCTCGCCGTCGGCGCCGCCGCAGGGCAGGTCGTGGGCGGCGTGCTGGTCAGCGCCGACCTGTTCGGCACCGGCTGGCGGCCGGTGTTCCTGGTCAACGTGCCGGTGGGCGTGCTCCTGCTGGTGCTGGGCAGGCGGGTCCTGCCGCTGGGCCGCAAAGCCGAGCCCGAGCAGACACGTGCCCTTGATCTTCCCGGACTCGTCCTGCTGGGCGCGGCCGTGTCGCTGCTGACCGTGCCGCTGGTGCTCGGGCAGGAGGAGGACTGGCCGCTGTGGTCCTGGCTGTCGCTGGCCGCCGCCGTGGCTCTGTTCGCCGTCTTCTGCGGTTATGAATCCCGGCTGGCCAGGCGCGGCGGCGCCCCGCTGATCGCACCGAGGGTCCTGCGTCACCCCGGCATCGGCCTGGCCGTGTTCCGCATCCTCGCCGTCATGTCGGTCAACGCCGGCTTCCTCTTCGCGCTGACCCTGCACGTCCAGGGCGGTCTCGGCTACAGCGCCCTGCGGGCCGGTCTGAGTTTCGCGCCGACCGCGGTCGTCTTCGGCGCGGTCGGTCTGACCTGGCGTAAGTGGCCCGCCGCCTGGCAGCGGGCGCTCACCCCGGCCGGGTTCGGCCTCACGGCCGTGTCTGCGGCGGTGGTGGGCCTGGCCTTCCGCGGCGGCGGCGACGGGGGAGTGGTGCTGTACGCCGGATACGCCGGTACAGGGGTCGGGCTCGCGCTCGCCTTCAGTCCGACCCTCACGCGCGCGCTGGCCACCGTGCGGCCCGAGGACGCGGCGGACGCCGCCGGACTGCTCGCGACGGTCGTCCAGCTCGGTCAGCTGATCGGGGTGGCCGCATTCGGCACACTGTTCCTGAACCGGCTTGAGTCACTTGGGGTCCTGCGGGCGTATACCTCGGCGGAGGCGTTCTCGGTGTGCGCGTGGGCACTGGCCGGAACGGCCGCAATGGGGGCCGTGTCCGGACTGGTACTGAGGCGTCGCTGACCGTATTGCTCCGGCCGTGGCAGAATCAAACGGCCGGAAGGGGGCGTGGCCCGACGGGAGGAGTAGCGATGCCTGCGAGCATCCTTGGGGAGGTCGGCCACCTCCTCGGTGCAGCGTTGATACGGGATACGACCACCCGGCTCAGCTGCCCTTCCTGCGGTTCCGCGCGCGTGGCCCAAGTTCTCGGCGACAATGGCGGAATCTCCTACGTGTGCACGGCCTGCGGCCACAGCTGGAGCTGATCGATGGGTGCACACAGGCGAAAGTGCGACTGGTGCGGGAGCGGTACGCCGATCGTCCGTGACATGGAACCGATCAATCCCGATTACCAGTACTGGTGCGAGGAATGCGCGCGGGCGCTGATCATAAAAGGCGACCCGATCGAGACCTACCGCGAGCTGGAGGGCGAGCCGATCTACGGCCGTCTGCTCGAGGAGCACTGCACGCTCAAGAGGTTCTACTCCTTCGTCACGGCTTGACGCGCGTCGGACCGGGGCCGGGGTTTCGGCAACGATGTCGGGGTCAGTGCGAGGAACAGCGCGCCGGCCCCCGCGTAGAGGGCCGACAGCGTCAACTGGGCACCCGTCTGGTGCAGTTCGGGCCGTCCGGTGCCGTGCGGCACCCACCACGGGACGTACGAGCAGAAGACCAGCGCCGTGCCCAGGGCGGCCGACCGGTGTCCGCGCGTCCACAGCAGCAGCACCAGGGGCACGCACCACACCCAGTGGTGCGTCCACGACACCGGGCTGATCAGCAGTGCCGTGACCGCGCAGGCGCACACCGCCCAGGGCCGCATCCCCCGTAGCTCGGCGACCACTGCCACCGCGAGCCCCAGGGCGGCCACCGCGGCCGCGACGGCGACCCAGAGGGCTCCCGGGTCGGGCGTGTGCAGCAGACGGGCCAGAACGCCGCGCAGGGCCTGGTTGGCGGTGGCCTCGGCGTGTCCGACCCGGTCCGTGCGGAACACGATGTCCGTCCAGAACCGCCACGAGTCGTACGGCAGGACGGCCGCCGCGAGCAGCGTCGCGCCGGCGAACGCGGCGGTCGCCCCGCGTGCGTGCCGCAGCCAGGGGCCGCCGTCCCCGCCTCTGAGGCGAGCCACGACACCCGTGGTGAGCAGGAACACCGGGAACAGCGCGGGCGTCAGTTTGACCGCCGCGGCGAGTCCGAGCCCCGCCCCGGCCCAGCGGACGTACGCGCCGGCGGGGCGACGGGACAGATCCCACAGCACCAGGGCGGCCAGCAGCAGGTTGACCTGGCCGTAGCGCAGGGTCGTCCACACCGGCTCGCACCACACGGCCAGCGCCGCGACCCACCAGGTGGTCTCCGCGCGCGCGTGGCCGACGAGTTTCAGCGACAGCCGTACGAGCACCACGAGGAGGGCGAGATTCCCGGCCGTCGCCAGGGTGCGCAGGGTCCCGGTGTCCGGCAGGGTCAGCGCGGTGAACAGCAGGGCCGCGAACGGCGGGTAGGTGGTGGGCAGGTGTGTGGCGGTCGCCCGCAGTGCGTACAGATCGCCTCCGGCGCGGACGGTTGCCCCCTCCGCCCGGTACACCATCACGTCGACCATCGACACGTGCGCGGCCTGCTGGGCCAGCCAGAATGCCGTGAACGACACCAGGCACGCGCCCACGGCGACCGGCACCCGGCGCCTGGCTCCGGAGAACGCGATCAGGGTCACGAAAGCAGACATTAGCTCCCGTATAGGAGCAGAGCGGAAACCGATTTGGTACTGCACCCCGAGGACCGTGTAATGTTGGCGTCGCCGCCGGGGAAGCCGGGCGACACGGTCAACAAGCGGCTCGGCCGCGTGGCCACAAGGGGCTATAGCTCAGTTGGTAGAGCGCCTGCATGGCATGCAGGAGGTCAGGAGTTCAATTCTCCTTAGCTCCACACAAATCGAAGGCGGACCATCCGAACGGATGGTCCGCCTTCGGCGTGTTCGACGATGTGGCGGCGCCGTCGTGGAGTGCGCCGTGGGGGGGGGGGGGGCCCGCCGGGGGGGGGGGGGGGGGGGCGGGGGCCCCCCCCCCCGCCGGGCGGGC
>NZ_JBIWPP010000003.1:0-137288 GCF_044768335.1 Streptomyces sp. NPDC101151
GGGGGGCGTTGCGGGGGCCCCGCCCCGGGGGCGGGCGCCGCCCCCCCCCCGGGGGGGGGGGGGGCGCCCCGGGGGCCCCCCCCCCCCCCCGGGGGGGGGGGGCCCCCCCGCCCGCCGCGTGTGTGGGTGTCAGCCCATGTCGAACGTGGCCGGGTCCGGGCCGATCCGGCGGTCCTCGTTCAGGGCGCTGATGGCCGCGAGGTCCTCGGCGTCCAGGCTGAAGTCGAACACCTCGATGTTCTCCTTGATCCGCGACGGCGTCACGGACTTCGGGATCACGATGTTGCCGAGCTGGATGTGCCAGCGCAGCACGACCTGGGCCGGCGTGCGGTTGTGCTTCTGCGCGATGGCGACGACGGCCGGCACCTCCAGCAGACCCTTGCCCTGGCCGAGCGGCGACCAGGCCTCGGTGGCGATGCCCTGCTCCGCGTGGACCTCGCGCGCGGCACGCTGCTGCAGATGCGGGTGCAGCTCGATCTGGTTGACCGCCGGGATGACCGACGTCTCCGCGATCAGTCGCTGCAGGTGTTCGGGGAGGAAGTTGGACACGCCGATCGCCTTGACGCGGCCGTCGGCGTACAGCTTCTCGAGCGCCTTGTAGGTGTCGATGTGCTTGTCCCTGGACGGCAGCGGCCAGTGGATCAGGTACAGGTCCAGATAGTCGAGACCCAGCTTCTCCAGCGACGCGTCGAAGGCGCGCAGCGTGGAGTCGTACCCCTGGTCGCTGTTCCAGAGCTTGGTGGTGACGAAGATGTCCTCGCGGGGCAGGCCTGAGGCGGTGATGGCCTTGCCGGTGCCCTCTTCGTTGCCGTAGATCGCCGCTGTGTCGATGCTGCGGTACCCGGCCTCGAGCGCCGTGGCGACGGCGCTCTCCGCCTCGTCGTCCGGCACCTGCCAGACGCCGAAGCCCAGCTGGGGCATCTCGACGCCGTTGTTGAGGATGATCGGGGGGACCTTGCTGCTCACGAGCTTGTTGATCCTTCGGTTGTCGACAGGTGGTACTCCCATCGTCAACGATCACGCGCCATGATGCATTCCTGACCGCGGAATCCGCACCGACTGACCGGCGAGTCAGTTCCCGGAGGCGCAGATTGGCCGGAAACGCATCCGACGTTATCGGTTCGGACCATTGACCGCGGCCCGTCATCCCGGGACTCTGTATCGCGCCACCGGACGTGTCGATGAACCCGGTGCATGCATGTGAACGGCCTCTGACCACGGCCGCTGTCTGCCCTCTGAGAACCCCCACCCTCAGGAAAGCGGGTACGCACACATGAACAAAACCCTGTTTACGGCCCCTCGTACCGCCCACCGGGACCCGAAGACATCCGATGAAAAGGTCTGGCGAAGCCCCGGTTACCAGGTCGTGGAGACCGCTCTCGAGGTCACTGCCTACGCGCTCGCCGACCGCCGTCCGGCCGAGCCGCCCCAGGCCTCATGAGCACGACCGTCCCGCACATCGAGGACGCCCGGACCGTTCCGCGCACGGGTGCGGCCACGGCCGCCCCGCCCTCCGACGCCGCCTGGCCGGTCGCCGAGTTCACCGAGCGGCTGCGCGCCGTCACCGCCGCCCGCTACCACGACCGGCACCCGTTCAACCTCCGGATGCACCGTGGCGAGCTGACCCCCGCCGAACTGCGCCGATGGATCGCCGCCCGCTTCCACTACCAGCGGCACATCCCCGTCAAGGACGCCCTGATCCTCGCGGGGCTCGACCGGCCCGAGCAGCGCCGCCGCTGGCTGCGCCGCATCCGCGACCACGACGGCACGGGTGACGGCGGCCCGGGGAGCGAGGGCGGCATCGAGCGCTGGCTGCGGCTCGGCGAGGCGGCCGGAATCGGCCGCGAGGAGCTGTGGGACGCCTCCCGGGTGCCGTCCGGTGTGCGGTTCGCGGTCGAGGGCTACGTCACCTTCTGCCGCCTGCGTCCCACGCTGGACGCGATCGCCGCCTCGCTCACCGAGCTGTCCGCTCCGGACCTGATGCGCACCCGCATCGCCGCCTTCGAACGGCACTACCCGTGGATCGACCCGGCCGGCCTCGCCTACTTCCGCACGCGTGTCACCCAGGGTGCCCGCGACGGCGAGGAGGCCCTCGCCCTGGTCCTCGCCCAGGCCCGCACCCGTGAGCAGCAGGAACGGGCGGTGGCCGCCCTCACCTTCAAGTGCGAGGTGCTGTGGGCGCTGCTGGACGCGGTCGCCGCGGCGGACGGGAGCGGGCCGTGACGGCGTGGCGTCCTGCCCCCGGTCCGGCTGCGCAGGCCTCCGCCCCTGGCGGGACGGCGTGGCGCCCGGCTCCCCCGCCCGGGGCCCCGGGGGCGACGGCCTGGCGTCCCGCCCTCGCCCGGGGGGTGGTGCTGCGGCACGACCCGGTTCGGGACACGGATCTGTTGCTGCTGCCGGAGCGCGTGGTCGTCCTGCACGGCCACGCGGGCGCCGTCCTCGGGCTCTGCGACGGCAGCCGGAGCGTGGACCGCATCGTCGCAGAGCTGTCCGCCGGGTTCCCGGGCGCACCCGTCGCCGTCGAAGTCCCCGACTTCCTGGCCCGGTTGCGGAAGGAGGGCTGGCTGACATGACGGCTGTCGCACCACCGTGGGCCCTGCTCGCCGAACTCACCCACGCCTGTCCGCTGCGCTGCGGGTATTGCTCCAACCCCGTCGAACTGGTCGGTCGGTCAATAGAGCTGACCACTGAGCAGTGGGCCTCGGTGTTCCGGCAGGCGGGTGCCCTCGGAGTCGTGCACACTCATCTGTCGGGTGGCGAGCCGCTGTTGCGCCGCGACCTGCCCGACCTGGTGGCCGCCGCCGATACGGCAGGTCTGTACACCCAGCTCGTCACCAGCGGGGTGGGCCTGGGCGAGCGCCGGCTGGCCGGGCTGGCCGAGGCCGGCCTGTGCAGTGTGCAGCTGTCCGTGCAGCACGCGGACCCCGACCTCGCCGAACGCATCGCGGGCGTACGGTCGTTCGCGGCGAAGGAGCGTGCCGCGCGGCTGATCCGCGAGGCGGGTCTGCCGCTCGGGCTCAACGCCGTCCTGCACCGCGCCAACCTCGACGCCCTCGACGAGCTGATCCGGCTCGCCGTGGCGTGGGGCGCGGACCGTCTCGAACTGGCCCACACCCAGTACCACGGCTGGGCGCAGCGCAACCGGGCCGCCCTGCTGCCCACATCAGGGCAGGTCGAACGGGCCCGTTCGGCCGTCGCCCGGTGGCGTGAACGCCTCGGCGAGTCGATGGAGTTGGTGTGGGTGGCCCCCGATCTGGTGGACGCCACGGCGAAGCCGTGCATGGGCGGCTGGGGCCGCATCTCGCTCACCGTGGCGCCCGACGGCACGGTCCTGCCCTGCCCGGCCGCGGCCACCCTGCCGAATCTGGACCCGCCGAACGTCCGGGAGCACCGACTGGCCTGGATCTGGCAGGAGTCGAAGGCCTTCAACGCCTTCCGGGGCGAGTCCTGGATGCCCGATCCCTGCCGCGGCTGTGCCCTGCGCAGCACCGACCACGGCGGCTGCCGCTGCCAGGCGTACGCCCTCACCGGTGACCCCGCACGCACCGACCCCGCCTGCCGGCACGCCCCGGACCACCACCTCGTGCACGACCTCGTCCGCGGGCCCAGGCGGCTCGCGTACGCCTACCGAGAAGCCCAGCGAGAGGGAGGAACATGAGACGCCGACGCCTGCGGGCGGCCCTGACGGCACTCGCGCTCGCCACCGCCGGCCCGGCCGCGCTGCCCGCCGCCGCACCCCCGGCCGCCGCCACCCCCGCGGCGCACCGGCCGGCCGCCGCCCCCGACTGGTCCACCGCCGTCGTCGACTCCACCATGGCCCGCTACACGCCGGCCGGCATCGGCGGCTGGTCGTACCCGGTCGGGCTCTACCTCTACGGCCAGTACCTCACCTACCGGCGCACCCACGACGCGCGCTACCTCACCTACATCAAGAGCTATGTCGACCGCTTCGTGAAGAGCGACGGCTCCATCGGCCAGTCCTTCAACAACCTGGACAGCATGCAGGCCGGCCGCCTCCTGGTGATCCTGCACCACGAGACGGGCCAGGACCGCTACCGCAAGGCGGCGAAGAAGATCCGCGACCGTCTGAAGACCTACCCGCGCACCGGCGACGGCGGCTTCTGGCACGCGGACAACAGCAGCCGCGCCCACCAACTCTGGGCGGACGGCGTCTATATGGTGAACCCGTTCCTCGTCGAGTACGGCAGGGAGTTCGGCGACAGCACGTACACGAACGACGAGGCGGCCGAGCAGCTCGCCGTGTACGGCGGCCGTCTCCAGACGGCGAACGGCTTGCTGAGGCACGCCTACGACGAGTCGAGGACCGCGAGCTGGGCCGACCCGCGGACCGGGCTGGCCCCGGAGCACTGGTGCCGCGCGGTGGGCTGGTACTCGATGGCGATCGTGAACGTCCTCGACGCGATCCCGGCGAACCAGCCGCGGCGGCCCGCGCTCCTCGGCATCCTCCGGCGCCTGGCGGCAGGCCTGGAGAAGTACCAGGATCCGGCCAGTGGCCGCTGGTTCCAGGTCATGGACAAGGGGAGCCGGAGCGACAACTGGACCGAGACCTCCTGCTCCAGCATGTTCACCTACGCCCTCTCGCGCGGTGTCCAGCAGGGGTATCTCGACCCGCACTACGCGGCCGTCGCCCGGCGCGGCTACCAGGGCGTGCTGGCGAAGATCTCGGTCGGCGCGGACGGCCGCACGAACCTCGCCGACATCTCCGTCGGCACGAACGTCGGCGACTACGCGTACTACGCCGCCCGGACCCGGGCCACCGACGATTTCCACGGCCTGGGCGCCTTCCTGATCATGAACGAGCAACTGCGAGGAGATTAGTGTCATGAGCACGTCCAGAAGGAGGCTGTTCGGTACCGCGCTGGGCGGCGCCGCAGGGGCCGCCGTCGGCCGGCCGGCCGCGACCCCGGCCCGGGCCGCGTCGTGGCAGCTCAAGTGGTCCCCGTCGGCGAGCCGGGACGGACTCGGCGCCTTCGAGACCGTCGAGGACGACCGTGCCGACTCCCACCCGGCCGGGCACCCCCACATCCGCGCCACCGGCGACAACTGGCGCTTCGACATGCACACGGTCGACCGCGACACGTCGGCCGACCGCCAGCGGCAGGAGGTCACCGGCCTGCGCACGAGCGGCAGCAGCTACCTCAAGTGGACCGCGGGCCAGACCTGGCGGATCACCTACTCGATGTACATCCCGGGCTCCCTGAAGGCGACCACCACCTTCACGCACATCATGCAGATGAAGCAGCCCGGCAACGGCACGTCGCCGATCGTCGTCCAGTCCCTGCGCCGTGACGGGGGAGGGAAGCAGACCATCGAGCTGAAACTCGTGGACGACGACATCCTGGTGGGCCGCGCCGACCTCGACCCGCTGCACGACAAGTGGACCGACGTCGACTTCCGGATCAAGGTCGGCAACGGCTCGGCCGGTTCGGTCCGCTGGATCCTCAAGAGCGGATCCACGACGGTGATCGACAAGTCGAGGACCGGCGTCGACACCTTCCTCGCCGACCGCGTCCGCCCGAAGTGGGGCATCTACCGCTCCCTCGGCGACACCTCCGGCTCCCTGCAGGACACCTACCTGCTGCTCACCGACCTCCGCGGCTACCAACTCGTCTGAGGAGCCGTCACATGCGATCCAGCATCCCCCACGGGAGAGGTACGGCGGTGACCGTCCTGTCCGTCCTCGCCGTCGTTCTCGGTCTCACCCACCCCACCGCGCTCGCCGCCCCCCAGCCCTCGCACCGCGCCGCCGCCGTCTTCGACGTGCGCGACTACGGAGCCAAGGGCGACGGGTCCGCCAACGACACCCCCGCCGTCAACAAGGCCGTCACCGCCGCGCATTCGGCAGGCGGCGGTACCGTCCGCTTCCCGGCCGGCACGTACAAGTCCAAGAGCACCATCCACATGAAGAGCAATGTGACGCTCCAGGTCGACACGGGCGCCACGATCCAGGGCTCCTCCGCGGACACCTACGACCCGCCCGAGTCCAACGCCTACGACAAGTACCAGGACTACGGGCACAGCCACTTCCACAACGCGATGATCTACGGCGACCGGCTCACGAACATCGGCTTCACCGGCGGCGGGGTCATCGACGGAGCCGGCAACCTCATCACCGGCAACCCGAAGTCCGGCGAGGCCGACAAGATCATCTCGCTGACCCGCTGCGACGGACTGCGCCTCGGCGACGGCCTCACCCTGCGCCGCGGCGGCCACTTCGCGGCGCTGATCAACGGCTGCAAGAACGTCACCTCGGACCATCTCACCATCGACACCGTGAGCGACCGCGACGGCTGGAACATCATCTCCACGACCGGTGTCACGGTGACGAACGCGAACATCAGGGCCAACGACGACGCCCTGGTCTTCAAGAGCGACTACGCCCTCGGCGCCAAGCTCCCCAACGGCCATGTGCGGGTGAACGACTCGTACCTGTCGGCCAGATGCTGCAACGCCCTGATGTTCGGCTCCGAGACCTGCGGCGACTTCTCCGACTACCGGTTCGAGAACATCCGTATCGAGGGCGCCGACAAGTCCGGCCTCGGCATGGTCTCCATGGACGGCGCGAAGATCTCCGACGTCCACTACCGCGACATCACCATGACCGGCGTCCACTCACCGATCATGCAGAAGATCGGCACGCGGAAGCGGTGCGGCAACAGTCCGGGCGTCGGCTCGATCAGCGACATCACCTACGACAACATCACGGCCACCGGCACCAGCCCGTCCCTCAGCCCGAGCCTGTGGGGCGAGAGCGGCCACCGGATCAAGGACGTGACCCTCAACAACGTCGACATCACGGTCCCCGGCGGCAACGGCACCATGTCCACCGGTGTCCCGAGCAACGACCCCAAGGACTACAACCCGAAGTCGATCGGCACCCGGCCGGCCTACGGCTGGTACGTCCACAACGCCGACAATGTCCAATTCGCCGACAGCTCGGTGAAGTTCGCCGCGAACGACGGCCGCCCGGCGGTCATCGCCAACGCGGCGAGCAACATCCGTTTCACCCGCTTCACGGCCCAGAAGGGGAGCAACTCGCCCTTCGACGTGAGCTTCCAGGACACCACCGGATCCTGCCTGACGGACAGTCACAACACGTCCGGTGGCGCGCTGCGGGTCTCGGGCGGTCAGGACTGCGGTACGAAGGCCGGGCCGCTCGACCTGGAGAACCCGCGCCAGGACTTCCTGCGTGCCTCCGTCGGCGGTCTCTTCCTGCACTGGGGCCTGCGCACCGCCCCCGCCCACACCAGCTGCTCCACCTGGGAGAAGGACGTCACGAACGGCGGCTGGACCCCGGACTACTGGGTGAACGAGGCGCAGAAGCTGCACACCCAGTACCTGGTCCTCGCCACCTTCCACAGCCGACTCGGCTACGCCCGCCCCTGGCCGTCGAAGATCCCCGGATCCTGCTCCACCAAGCGGGACTTCCTCGGCGAGCTGATCAGCGCCGCCAAGGCCAAGGGCATGAAGGTCGTCCTCTACATGACCAACGACCCCCAGTGGCACGACGAGGGCGGCCACGAGTGGCTCGACTCGGCCGCGTACTCCGCCTACAAGGGCAAGAACATCGACCTGACCACCAACGACGGCTTCGGACAGTTCAGTTACGACAACTTCTTCGAGGTCATGGACCGCTATCCCGACCTCGGCGGCTTCTGGATCGACAACGACAACGCGTACTGGGAGAGCCACAACCTCTACGCGCAGATCTACCAGAAGCGCCCCAACTACACGCTCAGCAACAACAACGAAGACACGCCGATCATGGACATGATCAGCAACGAGCAGAAGACGGGGATGACGCCCGCCTACGACTACCCGCAGGCGGTCTACACGGCCCAACCCCGCCTGACCGAAGCCGACTTCAAACTGCCCTCGACCGGAGCCTGGTGGTACGACGGCTCCAATCCGTCCGTGGACAGGAAAATCACCCTCGGCAGACTGGTCACCGACGCCGGCTCCTCGGTGAAGTCGTTGATGGCCGAGACGGCTCAGGTCAACGGCAAGTTCCCGTCCAACCAGGCCTCTTTCAACACCTTCGCCGCCTCCTACCTTGCCCCCGTCTGGGAGTCCCTGCACGGCACCGAGGGCGGCGGCTATATGTACGGCGGCCTCAAGCCCGGCTTCTGGAACGACGGCGCCCACGGGGTGACGACCATCGCCAAGGGTGACCCGAACCGGCAGTACATCCACGTCCTGACCCCGCCCGGCACCAGCACCCTGCGCATCCGCGACAACGGCTACCGCATCGCCTCCGTCACCAACCTCCGTACCAGCAAGCCTGTTTCCTGGTCGCAGTCCGGGGGCGTGCTGACCCTGACCGGGCTCGGCGACTGGGACCAGTACGACACCGTCTTCAAGGTCACCAGCGCCGGCCGGCAGGGCATCCTCAGCGGTGTCAAGGTGTCCGCGAGCGCCTCCGCGAGCGGACACGCGGGGTCGGCCGCCGGCGACGGCGACCACCTCACCTACTGGGACAACAACAAGACCCTGCCCGTCAACCTCACCTTCGACCTCGGCTCGGCCAAGAACGTCCGGTACATCGGCCTCAACCAGCGCGAGGACTCCGTCGCCTACGCCCGCTCCGCCACCGAGCAGTCGGCGCGGATCAAGGACTACAAGGTGTACCTGAGCAACGACGGCTCGACCTGGGGGAGTGCGGTCAAGACCGGGCAGGTCCCAAGTCACCGTGGCATCCAGGGAATTGATCTCACCGGGGCCAACGCACGCTACGTCCGCCTCGAGGTCGACACCACCTGGGCCGCCTCCACCGACACGACACGTTACAAGCGGCTGCGCGTCGACGAGGCGTGGATCGGCACGTCCTACGCGACGCCCGTGAACGGGGGACAGTCATGAACCGGTTCAGATCACTCACGGCCGCGGTGGCCGGTCTGCTCGTCGCGGCGGCGGTGCCGCTCGTGGGCACCGCCCAGCCCGCGGCCGCCTCCGACAACGGCCGGTCCGTCCGGCCCGCCATGGGCTGGAGCAGCTGGAGCTTCGTGCGTCGGTGGCCCACCGAAGTGAAGATCGAGGCCCAGGCCGACGCGCTCGCGTCGAGCGGCCTGAAGGGCCACGGCTTCGTCTACGTCAACCTCGACGACTTCTGGCAGAAGTGCGACTCGAGCGGCTTCGTCGTCGACAACTACGGCCGCTGGGCGGTCGACACGGCCAAGTTCCCCGGCGGTATCAGGGCGCTCGCCGACTACGTCCACTCCAAGGGCCTGAAGTTCGGTTTCTACGTGACGCCCGGCATCGCGAAGAACGCCGTCACCAAGAACACCCCGATCGAGGGCACCTCGTACCACGCGAAGGACATCGCGGACACCTCGAAGACCGAGAAGAACTACAACTGCAAGAACATGTACTACATCGACTACTCCAAGCCGGGTGCTCAGGAGTTCGTGAACTCCTGGGCGAAGCAGTTCGCCTCCTGGGGAGTCGACTACCTGAAGATCGATGGAGTGGGCAGTCAGGACGTCCCCGACGTCCGGGCCTGGGACAAGGCGCTGCGCGCCAGCGGACGGCCCATCGACTTCGCGCTCTCCAACAACCTCCCGATCGCCGACGCTGTTAACTGGCGGAAGCTGGCGAACAGTTGGCGTACCCAGGGCGACGTGGAGTGCTACTGCGGCCCCGGTTCCAACGGCAGCGGCTATCCGCTCACCGACTGGTCCCACGTCTCGGCCCGCTTCAACACGGCGGCGTCCTGGCAGCCGTACGCGGGGCCCGGCGGCTGGAACGACCTGGACTCCCTGGAAATCGGCAACGGCGACCAGGTGGGCCTGAGGGCCGACCAGCGGCGCTCGCACTTCACCCTCTGGGCGATGGCCGCCTCTCCGCTGTTGCTCGGTACCGACCTCACCCATCTCGACTCCGTCGACAAGGCGATGCTCACCAACGACCGGCTGATCGCCGTCGACCAGGACGGCGTGGCCGCGAAGCGGATCGTGAACAGCGGCGTCAAGCAGGTCTGGAGCAAACGCGAGAGCAGCGGTGACTACGTGGTGGCGCTGTTCAACACCGGGACCTCCGGCAACTCGACGGTCAGCGTGAACTGGTCGCAGGTCGGCTTCACCGGCTCCGGCGACGTCACGGACCTGTGGTCCGGCTCGCACAAGGGCACGGTCGCGGACACGTACGGCGCGACCCTGCGCCCCGGGGAGACCCGGCTGATCCGGGTCAAGCCCGTCAGCTCTCCGAAGGCGGCCGCCGCTTCACCGGGCATGGCCGTCGCCCCCTATGAGTACCTCGGCTGGGGCAACCCCCAGAACCCGACCTCCGTGATGTCCGCGACGGGCGTCAAGTGGTTCACCTTGGCGTTCATCCTGTCCGACGGAACCTGCAACCCCAAGTGGGACGGCTCACGCCCGCTGACCGGCGGCAACGACCAGTCCAAGATCAACGCAATCAGAGACGCCGGCGGTGACGTCGTCGTCTCCGTCGGCGGCTGGAGCGGCGCCAAGCTCGGCGAGAAGTGCTCCAGCGCCGCCAGGCTCGCAAGCGCGTACCAGAAGGTGATCAGCGCCTACAAGCTGAAGGTCCTCGACATCGACATCGAGAACACCGAGTGGTCCAACGCCACCGTGCGGCAGCGGGTCGTGGACGCGTTGAAGACGGTGAAGGCGGACAACCCGGGCCTCAAGACGGTCATCACCTTCGGCACGACGAGCAGCGGCCCCGACTCCACCGGCGTCGACATGATCAAGCGGGCCGCGAACTCCGGTCTGGCGAACGACGTCTGGTGCATCATGCCGTTCGACTTCGGCGGCGGCGCCACCAACATGGGCACGCTCACCACCCAGGCCATGGAAGGCCTCAAGGCCCGGGTCAAGTCGGCGTACGGCTACGGCGACTCGACCGCTTACGCCCACGTCGGACTGTCGTCGATGAACGGAAAGACCGACGACTCCGGCGAGCGCGTCCGCGTCGCCGACTTCAAGACCATGCTCGCCTACGCCCAACAGCATCACATCGGGCGCCTCACCTACTGGTCCGTCAACCGCGACCGCCCCTGCGGCTCGGGCACCGACGGCGACTCCTGCAGCGGCGTCTCGCAGCAGCCCTACGACTACCTCAAGATCTTCACCCAGTACACGGGTTGAGGGGAACCCCCATGAATCTCAAGAGTGTTCTGCCGTACGGCGTCGCCACGGCCCTCGCCCTGCCCCTCGCGGGCCTGAGCCAGGGCACCGCGCTCGCCGCCACCGACTACCAGGCCGAGAGCGCCCAGATCTCGCAGGGCACCGTGGCCACCAACCACACCGGGTACACCGGCACCGGCTTCGTCGACTACACCAACATCAAGGGCTCCTATGTGGAGTTCTCGGTGAGTGCGGCCTCCGCGGCCACCTCGGCGGTGTCCTTCCGGTACGCCAACGGCACCGCCGTCGACCGGCCCATGGACATCTCCGTGGACGGTACGGTCGTCGCCTCCGGCGTGTCCTTCCCGGCCACCGCCGACTGGAACACCTGGGCAACCAAGACCGTCAACATCCCCCTGAAGGCGGGCTCCAACAAGGTCCGCGCGACCGCCACCACCGCCAACGGCGGCCCCAATCTCGACCGCATCAGCGTCGACACTGCGGCCGACACCCAGGCCCCGACCCGTCCCGGCCGGCCAAGCTGCTCGGACATCGGCGAGAACGGGCTCACCCTGGCCTGGGGCGCCTCGACGGACGACGTGGGCGTGGCCGCGTACGACCTCTACGAGCACGGCAACAAGATCGGTGAGGCACCGGGGCGTTCGACCTCGAAGGCCCTGACCGGCCTGAGCCCCAACACCACCTACAACCTGACCGTCATCGCCCGCGACGCGGCCGGCAACACCTCCTCCGCCAGCCCCGTCGTCGACTGCACCACCAAGCCCAGCTCCGACACCACCCCGCCGACCAAGCCGGGCACGCTCTCCGCCGCCGATGTCACCGCGAACAGCGCCGACCTGAGCTGGGGCGCCTCGACGGACGACACGGCGGTCGTCGCCTACGACGTGCGCAGCGACACGACGGTCTACAAGACCGTCACGAGCGGCACGTCGACCTCGCTGACCGGGCTCGCCTGCAACAGCCCGTACTCGCTGAACGTCGTCGCCCGCGACGCCGCGGGCAATGTCTCGCCCGAGAGCAACACGGTGAACTTCATCACCAAGGCGTGCGCGACGGACGGCGGCGTCCCGTCCTCCATCTCCACCCTCTCCAGCGGCTGGACCATCCCCTGGGGCACCTACTGGATGCCCGACGGCCAGTCGGCCCTGGTCACCGAGCGCGACGACTTCCGGGTCTGGAAGCTGACCAAGAGCGGCACCAGGACCCAGGTGGGCACGGTGCCCAACGCGGTCACCACCAACGGAGAGGGCGGTCTGCTCGGGGTGGCCGTCGACCCGAAGTGGGACACCGACCACTACGTCTACTTCATGCACACCGCGTCCGAAGGCAACCGGGTGGCCCGGATGACCTACGACGGCACCAAGCTCACCGACTACAAGGTCCTGCTCCAGGGCATCAAGAAGAACCGCTACCACAACGGCGGCCGCCTCCTCTTCGGCCCCGACGGCTATCTGTACGTCTCCACCGGAGAGGCCCAGACACCCGACCTCGCGCAGGACAAGAACTCCCTCAACGGCAAGATCCTGCGTATGACGACCGACGGCAAGCCGGCCCCCGGCAACCCGTTCGGCACCTACCTGTACTCCCTGGGCCACCGGAACCCGCAGGGCCTCGCCTTCGACCGCAACGGGCGCCTGTGGGAGGCCGAGTTCGGCAACAGCTCCAAGGACGAGCTGAACCTCATCAAGCCGGGCGCCAACTACGGCTGGCCCACCTGCGAGGGCAACTGCAGCGTCTCCGGCATGACCAACCCGAAGGCCACCTGGAACGTCTCCGAGGCCTCGCCCAGCGGCATCGCCATCGTCCGCAACGTCGTCTACATGGCGTCCCTGCGCGGCGAACGGCTGTGGCGCATCCCGATCAGCGGGGACACCGAGAAGGTCGGCACCCCGACCGCGTACTACGTCGGCACCTACGGCCGGCTGCGGACCGTCACCAAGGTGCCGGGCGCCGACCAGCTGTGGCTGTCCACCACCAACTGCGACAACAACGGAGGCGCGGCGGACGGATCCGACAAAATACTCAAGGTGACGATCAGCTGACGAGGCATCAGGCCCGGTAGAGGGCCTCGACCTCGCTCTCGTACGCGTTCTCGATCGCCTTCCGCTTCAGCTTCAGCGACGGTGTCAGCAAGCCGTGCTCTTCGGTGAACGGCTGCGCCAGGATGCGGAAGGTGCGGATCGACTCGGCCTGGGAGACGAGGGTGTTGGCGGCGACCACCGCCCGCCGCACCTCCGTCTCCAGGTCCGGGTCCCGCACCAGCTGGGCGGGCGTCAGCTTCGGCTTGCCGCGCATCTGCAGCCAGTGCTCGACGGCCTCCTGGTCGAGGGTGACCAGGGCGGCGATGTACGGGCGGTCGTTGCCGACCACGATGCACTGGTTGACCAGCGGATGGTCGCGGACCCGCTCCTCCAGGACACCGGGGGAGACGCTCTTGCCGCCGGAGGTCACCAGGATCTCCTTCTTGCGGCCGGTGATGGTCAGATAGCCGTCCTCGTCGAGGGAGCCGAGGTCGCCGGTGGCGAGCCAGCCGTCGTGCAGCGTCTCGTCGGTGGCCTTCTGATTGTTGAGATAGCCCTGGAAGATGTTGCCGCCGTGCAGCCAGATCTCCCCGTCGTCCGCGATGTGCACGGTGACTCCCGGGATGGCCTGGCCGACCGTGCCGTAGCGGGTCTGCTCGGGCGGGTTGGCGGTCGCCGCCGCCGTCGACTCGGTCAGTCCGTAGCCTTCGAAGATCTGCACGCCCGCGCCCGCGAAGAACAGCCCCAGCCGGCGGTCCATCGCCGAACCGCCGGACATCGCGTTCCGGATGCGCCCGCCCATCGCCGCACGCACCTTCGCGTACACGAGCTTGTCGAACAGCTGGTGCTGCATCCTGAGGGCCGCCGACGGCCCCGGACCGGTGCCCCAGGCCTTGGCCTCGACGGCGTCGGCGTACCGCACGGCGACCTCGACCGCCTTCTCGAACGGCCCCGACTTGCCGTCCTTCTCCGCCTTGCGCCGGGCCGCGTTGAACACCTTCTCGAAGATGTAGGGCACGGCGAGGATGAACGTCGGCCGGAACGCGGCCAGGTCCGGCAGCAGTGCGGCCGCGTGCAGCTGCGGCTGGTGCCCGAAACGGACCCGGCCGCGGATCGCGGCGACCTCCACCATCCGCCCGAAGACGTGCGCCAGCGGCAGGAACAGCAGTGTGGAGGCCGCGTCGTCCTTCTTGGAGCTGAAGACCGGCTCCCACCGCTCGATCATGGTGTCCGCCTCGAACATGAAGTTCGCGTGCGAAAGCACACAGCCCTTGGGGCGGCCGGTCGTGCCCGAGGTGTAGATGATCGTGGCGATCGAGTCCGGGGTGACCGCCTGCCGGTGCCGGTGCACCACCTCGTCGTCCAGATGCGCGCCGGCGTCGTACAGCTCCCGCACACAGCCCGCGTCCAGCTGCCACAGCTGGCGCAGCTGCGGGAGCCGGTCGATGACGGTGGCGATGGTCATCGCGTGGTCCTCGTTCTCCACGATCGCCGCGGAGACCTCGGCGTCGTACAGCATCCAGAAGCATTGCTCGGCCGAGGACGTCGGGTAGATCGGGATCACCTGGGCGCCGATCGTCCACAGCGCGAAGTCGAAGAGGGTCCACTCGTAGCGCGTGCGGGACATGATCGCGACGCGGTCGCCGAACCGGACGCCGCGGGCGAGGAGCCCCTTGGCCAGGGCGAGGACCTCGTCACGGAACTCGGCGGACGTCACGTCCCGCCACTGCCCCGACTCGTCCTTGCGGCCCAGCGCGAGATGCAGCGGATCCGTCCGGGCATGCTCGAACACGACATCGGCCAGACCGCCCACGGGCGGCGCCGACGCCAACGGAGGGGTGGTGAACTCGCGCAAACCTCGCTCCCCGTTCCTTTTTCCTCGGGCACGCCCGCGATGCTCCGCTTCAGCGCCGTGAAAGCTACCCCACCCGATCGTCGGACGGGAGGGGTACGGAAACCGAGCAAACCTCGCACTCTTCCCGGGCAGTGACCGGAAAATGCCCTCACATGGGGAAGGGCCGGACACAATACTGACGGGTCAGTAAGTTTCGGTGCCGTAATCTCCACCGAATCTGTACGACCCGCTTACGGCCCTCGGCCCCGGCCACACGCAGGCAAAAGACGGCCCCGCACGCCGCGGGACCGCCCCTGGAGGCACCGCCCGTCACCCGCGCGGAGGTACCGCTTCCACCTCCTGCCGCACCGCACCGGACGCCGCCCCCGGCGCCGGCAGCGGCGTCCGCACCCGTATCAGCACCAGCGCGGCCGCAGTGATTCCGGCCAGGCCCGCGACCATCAGCGCGCCGTTCGGACCCGAGGCGAACGCGGCACGCAGCGTGTGCTCCGGGACGCCGGCCCCTCCCACATCGCCGGCACCGCGGTCGTCCGTGACACCGCGAGCCTGTACGCCTGTCTCGGCGGGCCCCTCGGCCGGCTGGAGGGGGTGCGGCACGTGGAGACCACGCCGTTCCTGCGCCGGATCGAGCAGCTGACCTGTCAGCGCCCGCCGCGCTGACCCCGGTGCAACCGGTCCCCGCCCGTCAGGACCGCCGCCGCCAGCGCGTTCGCGGCGCCCTCGGCCGCGCCCCGCCCCCGGCCGTGCAGGAGCACGAAGTCGATCTTGCCCAGCTCCGGCAGGCCGGAGCGGTCCGGGACCCGGAACAGCCCCGGCGGAATCAGCCGCCGTGAGTGGGCCATGACACCGAGCCCGGCGCGGGCGGCGGCGATCAGGCCGTTGAGGCTGCCGCTGGTGCACGCGATCCGCCACTCGCGCCCCTGGGCCTCCAGCGTCTCCAGGGCGCGGGCGCGGGTGATGCCGGGCGGCGGATACACGATCAGCGGGACCGGGCGCTCGGGTTCCAGCCGGAGGTGTTCCGAGCCGATCCACACCAGGTCGTCGCGCCACACCAGCTCGCCGCGCGGATCCTGCGGGCGCCGCTTGGCCAGCACCAGGTCGAGCTTCCCCGCGGCCAGCTGCTCGTGCAGGGTGCCCGACAGCTCCACCGTCAGCTCCAGATCGACCTCCGGGTGGTCGTGCCGGAAGCCCTCCAGGATCTCCGGCAGGCGGGTGAGGACGAAGTCCTCCGAGGCGCCGAAGCGCAGTCGGCCCCGCACCCGGGTGCCGGTGAAGAACGCCGTCGCCTGCTCGTGCACCTCCAGCAGCCGGCGGGCGAAGCCCAGCATGGCCTCGCCGTCCTCGGTCAGTTCCACCGAGTGGGTGTCCCGGGAGAACAGCTGACGGCCGGTGGCGTCCTCCAGACGGCGCACATGCTGGCTGACCGTGGACTGGCGCAGCCCGAGCCGCCGGGCGGCCTGCGTGAAGCTGAGCGTCTGCGCCACCGCCAGGAACGTACGCAGATGCGTGGGGTCGTACACGGCGGCAGCGTACCCCCTGTCATCGCGGAACGCGATGGCAGTCAGAGTGGTATGCGGGATTCCCGATCGGCGTGCGGAGGAGGACGATGGAGGGGGCCCTTCGGGCCCGTGCACGCACGTGACGACCTGCAAGTGGAGCACCGTGAAACGCCTGCGCTGGCCGAGCTGGATGCCGATCGACCCCTACATCGTGCTGTTGCTCGGCACGGTGGGTCTCGCGGCGCTCTTCCCGGCCCGCGGCGTCGGCGCCGACGTCGCCTCCTGGGCCTCCACGGCCGCGATCGCCTTTCTGTTCTTCCTCTACGGCGCCCGGCTCTCCACCCGCGAGGCCGTGGACGGCCTGCGGCACTGGCGGCTCCACATCACCGTCCTCGCCTGCACCTTCGTCGTCTTCCCGCTGCTCGGCCTCGCCGCCCGCGGCCTGGTGCCGGTGATGCTGACCCAGCCGCTGTACCAGGGCCTGCTGTTCCTCACCCTGGTGCCGTCCACGATCCAGTCGTCGATCGCCTTCACCTCGATCGCCCGGGGAAACGTGCCTGCCGCCATCTGTGCCGGCTCGTTCTCCTCCCTGGTCGGCATCGTCGTCACCCCGCTGCTGGCCGCCGCGCTGCTGGGCAGCAACAGCGGCGGGTTCTCCGCCGACTCCGTGGTGAAGATCGTGCTCCAGCTGCTGGTGCCGTTCCTCGCCGGGCAGCTGACCCGATACTGCGGAGTCAGAAGGGGCCGCGCGAAGCGCGTCGAGCAGGGTGGTGGTGGGCGGCAGGCGGGCGGCTTCGTCGCCCGGCACAAGAAGGTCCTCGGTCTGGTCGACCGCGGCTCGATCCTGCTGGTCGTCTACACCGCCTTCAGCGAGGGCATGACCCAGGGCATCTGGCACCAGGTCAGCCCCGTCCGGCTGGCCGCACTGCTCGTCGTCGAGGCCGCCGTGCTGGCCCTGATGCTCGTCCTGACCTGGTACGGCGGCAGGGCGCTCGGCTTCGGCCGGGAGGACCGGATCGCCATCCAGTTCGCCGGGTCGAAGAAGTCGCTCGCCTCCGGGCTGCCCATGGCGAGCGTCCTGTTCGGCGCCCATGCCTCGCTGGCCGTACTGCCGCTGATGCTCTTCCACCAGATGCAGCTGATGGTCTGCGCGGTCATCGCCAAGCGGCGCTCCCACGACCCGGAGGCCGCCGAGGAACCGGCCGGGCCGGCCACGGGGTCACGCACCGCGGTCGGCACCGGCTCCCGCTGAGGCACGCCGGGCGTCGGCCGCCGGTCAGCCGCGGACCCGGTCGAGGGGCAGCCACAGCACGGTGTCCTTCGCGGACCGCAGCACCTTCGGGTCGGACAGTTCCTCGTCGGTGAGGGCGCGGTCCCAGACACGGACCTCGTCGATCGCGCCGGTGAAGAAGGCCCGGCTGTCCATGCGCTGGCCGATGTGCACCCCGAAGGGTGAGTTGCGGCTGACGGAGCCCGGCACATCGCCGACGCCGGACCGCGTACCGTCGACGGACAGCGAGAGCCCGTCGGCGCCCCGGCGCAGGACCAGGTGGTGCCACTGGCCGTCGTTGTACGCGGTGGCCGTACGCACGAATGCGGTCTGCGGAGCGGCCGCACCGTTGCGGACGGTGATGAGGCCCTGGATGCGGTTGTTCGCGGGCTCGCCGCGCACCCACACCTGCGGCTGACTGGTGCCGATGCCCCCCATCCACAGCAGCGGCTGCTCCCCGGTCGTGGCCGCGTACCGGAACCACAGCGACGCGGTGAAGTCCCCGCTGCCGAGCGGAAGCCCGGGGCGGTAGGGCAGGCGGACGGCGTCGTCGGTGCCGTCGAACTCCAGCGCCCCGCCGGACACACCGTCCGTCTCCTCGGCGCCGCCGAGCACCGCGGCCGGGCGGGCGTGCCGGGCGAGGTCGGCGGTACGCGGGTCGGGGCCCCGGCGCGGGGCGAGCCAGTCCTCGGTGAAACGGGCGAAGCGGATCTCGTCGCGCGCGTCGACCGCCCCGCCCTCGTACATCAGGCCCACCGTGTCGTGGTCGGCTCGCACCAGGTCGGAGTAGCCGGACCAGTCCGTGGTGACGACCGTGCCGCGGTCCACGCTGTCCCAGGTACGGCCGCCGTCGTAGGAGGAGCGGATCATCATGGTGCGCCGCCGGTCGGGGTCGGCGGGGCAGGCGAGCAGGATGCGGTCGCCCAGGCGCAGCATCGAGCCCTGCACCTGCGGGGTGTAGAGGTCCGGCAGGTCGCGGAAGGGCGCGGTGAAGCTGCTGCCGCCGTCCCGGCTGAGCGCCTGGGTGCGGTGTCCGAGGTCGGTGCCGTCCTGCTCACGGCCGCTGACCAGGACCGAGCCGTCCGTGCGTTCGGTCAGGGTGACTTCGGACGGCTTCTGCCGGAAGGTTCCGTCGGCGGCGATCGGCCAGGTGTCGGTGGCGCCGATCCGCCAGTGCCCGCCGTGGTCGTCGCTGACGATGAGCGCGGCGTGGTTGGCGGTGACCCGGCTGCCGTCCCACGTCTCGGTGTTGACGCCGAAGACCAGCCGGCCGGCGTAGCGGCCACGCGTGAGCTGGATGCCGTGCACGGGGCCGGTCGCGTACCAGGAGTTCCAGTCGGCGGGCAGGATCTCGGGGCTCAGGTCGCGCGGCTCGGACCAGGTCAGTCCGTCGTCGTCGCTGAACTGGAGGTGCGGGGTGCGGTCACAGGGCACCGAGCAGCCGGCGCTGTCCGTACGCCCGGTGTTGTACGTCTCGGCGAGCCAGATCCGGCCGGTGTCGCGGTCCACGATCGGTGCCGGGTTGCCGTGGGTGTCGCCCGCGCCCTCGTTGACCACCCGCAGTGGTCCCCAGGTGCGGCCGCCGTCGGTGGAGCGCTTGACCACGATGTCTATGTCGGCCGCGTCCCCGCAGTTGAGGACCCGGCCCTCGGCGAACGCCAGCAGCGTGCCGTCGGTCGACCGCACGATCGCAGGAATGCGGAAGCAGGCGTAGCCGGGGTCCTGGGACGCCTTGAAGAGGATCTGCTGTGCGAACTCCGGTGTGCCGGCGGCCGGCTGGGCGTGGGCGGGATGGGGGGAGGCGAGCGGCAGCACGAGCAGCCCCGCTGCCGTGAGGGCGGTGACCAGTGCGGATCTGAGACGGGCGCGAAGACCTGACGGCATGCTGCGACCTGCCCTTCGGCGGGACGGACATCCGGACATCCGGACGTCCCACGTCCAACGTCCGTCCCGTCGACGGTAGTTGGGGCTCGGGAGCCCCACAAGAAGCGTGCAGAACAAGACCGGAACAAGAAGCGGGCGAAGGCTACGGGCGCAGGACGACCTTGCCGAGATTGGACCGGGTCTCGATCGCCTCGTGCGCCTGCGCCGCGTCCTCCAGCGCGAACTCGCCGTGCACGGCGGGCCTCAGGGTGCCCTCGGCGAACAGCCGCCACAGCTCGTGCCGCCACCGCTCGTACAGCTCCGGCCGGCCGCGGGCGATCAGCGCCATCTGGAAGCCGATCACCGACTTGGCGCCGACCAGCAGGTCGTAGGCCTGGACCGTGCCGCCGCCCGAGCTGTAGGCGACCAGACGGCCGTGCGCGGCGAGTGCGGCGACAGCGGGGGTGAGCAGGTCGCCGCCGACCGCATCCAGGACACAGTCGACGGGATCACCCCACCTGCCGTCGCCGTAGGGGACGCAGTCGTCCGCGCCGAGCGAGCGCACGAAGTCCGCCTTGGCCGGATCGGAGACGGCGCCCACCACCCGGCCGGCACCCCGCGCCCGCGCCAGCTGCACCGCGAGATGCCCGACCCCGCTCGCCGCGGCCGTGACCAGCACCGACTCGCCCGGTTCGGGGCGAGCCGCCTCCAGTGCGCCGTATGCCACCAGCCCGCTGCGCACCAGCGCGACCGCGTCGACGGCGGTCGCCTTCTCGGGCACGGGCGAGGCCATGGTCTCGTGCAGCACGGCGAAGTCGGCGTACCCGTGTCCGAAGCACAGCCCGGTGACCCGGTCGCCGGTGCGGAAGCGGGTCACGCCCTCACCGACCGCCACCACCTCGCCGGCGAGCTCCCCGCCCAGTGCGATCGGCTCGGCGGCCTCGGCGACCTTGCGGACGACGGGCAGGGTGACGCCGACCGCCTCGCAGCGCACCAGCAATTCGCCGGCCGCCGGCTCGGGGACCGGAGCCTCCTCCAGGAGCAGGGGCCCGCCGGTGGACTCGTATCGAACGCGACGCATCGCAACCTCCAAAGGCCGGGCAGCACCCGGCGGACCGTTGGGAACACCCATGAATTCATTGGGGGCCCCAACGGTACTGAAGGTTCATTGGGGTGTCCAATGATTCTTCGGTAGGCTGCCGGTATGGCCGAAGCACCCCTCCCCGCGATCCGTGCCCTGCCCAGCTGGCTCCTCGGCCGGGCCGCCGCCCGCGGCCGCGCCCTGGTCGCCGCCGCCCTGGCGGCCGAAGGCCTGAAGATGTGGCACCACGTGGTCCTCTCCGCCGTCCGTGACCTCGCCCCCGTCGCCCAGGCCGACCTCGGTCGCGGTGTCGGCCTCGACCCCAAGGACCTGGTCGGCGTCCTCAACGATCTGCAGGCCGCCGGCCTCGTCGTGCGCGCCCCCGACCCCAAGGACCGGCGCAAGAACGCGGTCTCCCTCACGGACGACGGCGCCCGCCTGCTCACCCGCTGCGAGAAGGCCGCCCGGGAGGCCAACGACGAACTCCTGGCCCCTCTGTCGACAGCAGAACGCGATCAGTTCATGGGCCTGTTGATCCGGATTTCCGGCACGGACGGCTGATCGCGGCTAACGTTCCGTCATGACCGCAGCTTCCGTGCTCGATCCGCAGCGCACCGCCCTCGTCCTCGTCGACCTGATGGACCGCATCGTCGCGCTGCCCCTTGAACCCCGCAAAGGCACCGAAGTGCTGGCCACCGCCGAGCAGTTGGCGACCACCTTCCGCTCCGCCGGCGCGCTCGTCGTCCTGATCCGGGTCGAGAGGCCCACGGTCGCCGAGCAGCCGCCCGGCAGCGGGCTGGCGGCGGGACTGCGCAGGGACGGCGACCTGGAGATCGTCAAACGCACCATCGGCGGCTTCCACGGCACGGGCCTGGACGAGCGGCTGCGCGAACGCGGCATCCGCACCCTGCTGTTCGGCGGCATCGCCACCAACCTCGGCGTCGAATCCACCGCCCGCGCGGCCGCCGACCTCGGCTACGACCTCGTCTTCGTCGAGGACGCCATGGCCGCGTTCACCGCCGCCGAGCACGAGGCCTCGGTCAGGCTCGACTTCCCGAGGCTGGGAACCGTCGTGACCGCCTCCCAGGTACGCCTCGCGGCCGGCTGACCCCTCACACCAGCGCCCCGCCCCCGTCCACGAGAACCACCGAACCGGTGCTGTAGCCGCCGCGCATCAGATACAGGTACGCCTCCGCCACATCCGCCGGCTCGCCGACCCGCCCCACCGGGAGCGACTCGGCGGACGAGCGGAACAGCCCCTCCCGCTCGACCTGCGGCAGCTCCCGCCACAGGTCGGTGCGCACCAGACCGGGCGAGACCACGTTCACCCGAACCGGCGCCAGCTCCAGGGCCAGCGCCCGGGTCAGGGACTCCATCGCCCCGCACAGCGCCGCCGCGGCGGTCGTCCCCGGCATCGGCCGCCGCCCCGCCGTCCCGGTGGTCAGCACCACCGAACCGCCCTCGCGAATCGAGTCGGCGCCGTACTTGACCGCCGAGTACGCACCCCACAGCCGTGTGTCCAGGAACCGCCGGGCCCGCACGAGATCCGTCTCGGCCAGGCTCTCCAGCAGCAACGACTCGCCGGCCGTGTACACCAGGTGGTCGAAACCGCCGATCCGCTCGAAGAAGCCGCGTACCGACGCCTCGTCCGTCGCGTCCAGCACATGCCCCTCGGCGCTGTCCGGCAGCCGCTTCAGCGCCGCGTCCACGCTCTCCTGCCGGCGCGAGGCGACCACCACCTCGGCACCCGCCCGCGCAGCGCCCTCGGCGACCGCGAACCCGATGCCCGACGTACCCCCGATGACGACGACACGCTGTCCCTGCAGATCCATGGGAAGTCCCTCTCCAAGCCGGTGTTCCACCTCGTTCGGACGCTTTCCAGCCTGCGGCTGTGAGGACCCGCCCGTCCAAGACCTCTTTCGCCGACGGCGATACCCTGGAGGTATCGCCACCTGTACGACGGAAGGGGCAGCCATGGACCTGGATCTGCGGAAGGTCCGCTATTTCGTTGCGGTGGCCGAACTGCTCCACTTCGGCCGTGCCGCCGAACGGCTGCACATCGCCCAACCCGTCCTCAGTCGTCAGATCAGGGCGCTGGAGAAGGACTTGGGCGCCGATCTGTTCGTACGCGACAGCCATGGCGTGTCGTTGACCGAAGCCGGGCGGCAACTCCTCGACGACGGGCGACAGTTGCTCGACTCGGCCGACGGGACCCGGCGCCGCGTCCTGCGGGCCGCGCGCGGGACCGGGCGGCTCGTCGTCGGCTTCCGCGCCGGCGTCGTCGTCACCCACGCCCTGCGCGCCTTCTGGGCCACCCACCCCGACGTGGAGGGCCACGCCCGCCGGATCGAATGGGACGACCAGGAGCGGCTGATCCTCGACGGCACCGTCGACGTCGCCTACGTACGACGGCCCGTCCAGGAGGACGGACTGGAACTGCGCCCCCTGTACGGCGAGCCCCGTGTGGCGATGCTCCCGGACGGCCACCGGCTCGCCGGGAAGCAGGAGCTGTCCCTCGCCGACCTCGAGGCCGAGACCTGGCTCCGCTACTCCGATCCCCTCCCCGGCGACCTGCCGATCCGTACCATCGAGGAGAAATTCGAATGCGTGGCCGCGGGCACCGGCATCACACTCGTCCCGCGCTCGGTCGCCGAGCAGTACTCCCGTCCGGACATCAGCTACGTACCCGTCACCGACGCCGAACCCGACCAGGTCCTGCTGGCCTGGGCGGCCGGCCGGCACTCACCGCTGATCGCCGCGTTCGCCGAGGTCGCGGCACTGGCGGGCGAGGCGGCCGGACGCGACTGAGGCGGGGCCCCGCGGCGCAGGGGGCGCTCCCCGCCGGTCGGGGCCCCGCCGCCGTGCCGCGGGGAACCGGTCAGCCCTGGGCGGCCGTGGCCCGCAGGGCGACGCGGTCCTCGCCCGCGTACACGTTCATCGAGCTGCCCCGCAGGAATCCCACCAGGGTCAGACCCGTCTCCAGGGCCAGGTCCACCGCCAGCGACGACGGCGCGGACACCGCGGCCAGCACCGGGAGGCCCGCCATCACGGCCTTCTGCACCAGCTCGAACGAGGCCCGGCCCGAGACCAGCAGGATCGTCCGGGACAACGGCAGCCGCCCGTCCTGCAGCGCCCGCCCGACCAGCTTGTCGACCGCGTTGTGCCGGCCCACGTCCTCCCGTATGTCCAGCAGCTCCCCGTCCTCCGTGAAGAGGGCGGCCGCGTGCAGACCCCCGGTCCGGTCGAACACCCGCTGGGCCGCGCGCAGCCTGTCGGGGAGGCTCGCGAGCAGCTCGGGGGTGACCCGGACCGGGGGAGTGTCGGCGATCGGCCAGCGGGCGGTCGTGCGTACGGCGTCCAGGCTGGCCTTGCCGCACAGGCCGCACGAGGAGGAGGTGTAGACGTTCCGCTCCAGGGTGAACTCCGGCAGGGCGACGCCCGGCGCGGTCCGCACGTCGACCACGTTGTAGGTGTTCGAGCCGTCGGCCGTCGCGCCCGCGCAATAGACGATGTTCTGCAGATCCTCCGTGGCGGCCAGCACGCCCTCGCTCACCAGGAACCCCGCCGCCAGCGGGAAGTCGTCTCCCGGCGTGCGCATGGTGATCGCGAGCGGCTTCCCGTTCAGCCTGATCTCCAGGGGTTCCTCGGCGACGAGGGTGTCCGGCCGGGTGGAGACGGCCCCGTCCCGGATGCGGAGGACCTTTCGTCGTTCCGTGACTCGTCCCATGTCCTGATCAGCCCCGGTTCTGTACGTGCTGGTAGCCGAAACGGCCCTTGATGCAGAGGTTGCCGTGGGTCACCGGGTTGTCGTGCGGTGAGGTGACCTTGACGATCTCATTGTCCTGCACATGGAGCGTGAGGTTGCAGCCCACTCCGCAGTATGCGCACACCGTGGTCGTCTCCGTCTGCCGTGACTCGTCCCAGGTACCCGCCGCCCGCATGTCGAACTCCGACTTGAACGACAGCGCCCCCGTCGGACACACCTCGACGCAGTTCCCGCAGTACACGCAGGCGGAGTTGGTGAGCGGCGCATCGTGCTCGACGGCGATCCGCGCGTCGAAGCCGCGCCCGGCCACCGAGATCGCGAAGGAGTTCTGCCACTGGTCGCCGCACGCGTCGACGCACTTGTAGCACAGGATGCACTTGTCGTAGTCGCGCACATACAGCTCGTTGTCGACCCTCGGCTCCTCGTTCAGCCGGGCCGCGTCCGGGCCGAACCGATCCGGCTTCGCCTCGTACTCCTTGATCCACTCGGCGGCCCTCGGGGTGGTCGACAAGTCGACCGAGGAGGCCAGCAGCTCCAGCACGATCTTCCGGCTGTGCCGGGCCCGCTCCGTGTCCGTACGGACCTCCATCCCCGGCTCGGCCCTGCGCGAGCAGGCCGGCACGAGCGTCCGCGCCCCTTCCACCTCCACCACGCACACCCGGCAGGCGTTCTTCGGACGCAGCGTGTCGCCCTGGCACAGGGTCGGGATGTCCTTGCCCGCCGCCCGGCACGCGTCCAGGACGGTCGAGCCCTCCGGGACCCGGGCCTGCTCGCCGTCGATCGTGAACTCCAGCAGACGGCGCGGGATCCCCAGCGGTGTGACGGTCATTCGTACGCCCCCAGACGGTCGATGGCGGATTCGACGGCGTTCCACGCGGTCTGCCCCAGACCGCAGATCGAGGCGTCCCGCATCGCCCGGCCCACCTCGCGCAGCAGGGCGATGTCGTCGGCGGCCCCGGCGCCCGTGCGCTCCACGATCCGGTGCAGCGCCTCCTCCTGCCGGACCGTCCCGACCCGGCACGGCACGCACTGCCCGCAGGACTCGTCACGGAAGAACTGGGCTATGCGCAGCAGCAGGCGCGGGAGCGGCACGGTGTCGTCGAAGGCCATGACCACGCCCGAGCCCAGCGTGGTCCCGGCCTCCCGGGTGCCTTCGAAGGTGAGCGGGATGCCGAGTTCGTCGGGCCGTACGAACCCGCCGGCGGCGCCGCCCAGCAGCACCGCCCGCAACCGGTCCCGCACGCCGGCCAGCCTCAGCAGCTCGCCGAGCGTCGTACCGAACGGCAGCTCGTACACGCCGGGCCGCGCCACGCTGCCCGACACGCAGAACAGCTTGGGGCCGGTGGACCGCCCGGTGCCGATCGCCGCGTACGCCGGTGCCCCCATCGTCAGGACCGGGAGCACGTTGACCAGCGTCTCCACATTGTTCTCGACCGTGGGCCTGCCGAACAGGCCCTTCTCCACCGGGAACGGCGGCTTGGACCGGGGCTCGCCCCGGTGGCCCTCGATGGAGTTGAACAGAGCGGTCTCCTCGCCGCAGATGTAGGCGCCGGCCCCGCGCCGGATCTCGATGTCCAGGCGGTAGCCCTGGCCGAGGATGTCCTCGCCGAGCAGCCCGCGGGCGCGGGCCCGGTCGACCGCATGCCGCAGACGGTGAAGGGCGCGCGGGTATTCCCCGCGGATGTACACGAAGGCCCGGTGTGCGGATATCGCGTACGACGCGATCGTGATCGCCTCCACGAGCGCGTACGGGTCGCCCTCCATCAGCACCCGGTCCTTGAAGGTGCCCGGTTCGGACTCGTCGGCGTTGCACACCAGGTAGTGCGGACGGTCCGGCTGGGACGCCGTGGCCTGCCACTTGCGGCCGGTGGGAAAGGCCGCGCCGCCGCGCCCGACCAGCCCCGAGTCGGTGATCTCCCGGATCACCCCGGCGGGACCCAGCTCGAAGGCCCGCCGCAGGGCCGTGTAGCCGCCGTGCGCCCGGTAGTCGTCCAGCGAGGACGGATCCACCACGCCGACCCGGCGCAGCAGCACCAGCGACGGATCGCCCGCCTGGGGCACGGCCGCCCCCGCCGGCGGCTCCTCGGGCGCCGCGTCCGGCACGCTCGCCGCGTGCACGGCCGCCTCGGCGGCCGCCGGCGCCGACACGGCCGTACGCACCGGATCGCCCGCCCGGATCGCCAGGGCGGCGGGGGGCGCGCTCGCACAGGCCCAGACAGGGGCCGCGCTCGACGCTCACCCCGCTGTCCGGGCCGAGCCGCGACTCGATCCCGGCACACAGCTCGCCCGCGCCGGCGGCCGTGCAGGCCAGGTCCGTGCAGACGTGCAGGACGGTCGCGGGGCGCGGCCTCAGCGAGAACATCGCGTAGAAGGAGGCCACGCCGTACGCCTCCGCCGGCGGCACGGTCAGCCGCCGGCACAGGTAGTCGAGGGCGCCCTCGCTGATCCAGCCGATCCGGTCGTTGATCGCGTGCAGCCCCGGCAGCAGCAGTTCGCGCCGGTCGCGGGCCGCACGGCCGCCACGCGCCCACCTCAGGTCGGCATCCGTTCGGTCGGCGCCCTCCCAGGACGACTCCGGGGGGCCCAGCAACGCGTCGACGGCGGCCCGTTCCTCGTCCGTCGGCTTGCTGTCGCCGAAGTGCAGATCCACGCCATCACCTCACGTACGTCACGGCCGGGAGCTTCTCGATCCGGATCGCCGACGCCTTGAACTCCGCCGTGCCCGCGATCGGGCAGTTCGCCTCGATCGTCAGCTGGTTGGTGTCCACCTCGTCGGGAAAGTGCATGGTCATGAAGGCGAGGCCGGGCCGGAGCGCGGTGTCGACCCACACCGGCGCCAGCACCGAGCCGCGCCGCGAGGACACCCGCACCTCCTCACCGACGACGACCCCGTACCGCTCGGCGTCCTCCGGGCACAGCTCGACGTACTCGCCGCGCCGCAGCGGAGAGGCGAAACCACCGCTCTGCACACCGGTGTTGTACGAGTCCAGGCGCCGGCCGGTGGTGAGCCGGATCGGGTACTCCTCGTCCGTGAGGTCCACCGGCGGATCGTGCTGCACCAGCCCGAACGGCGCCGGAATCCCGCGCCTCTCGGGGTCCGGCTCCCACAACCGGCCGTGCAGATAGGTGGGTTCGAGCCGCTGGGTGCTCGGGCACGGCCACTGGATGCCCTGGTGCTCCTCCAGCCGCTCGTACGTCATCCCGTAGTGGTCCGGGGACACCGACCGCAGCTCGTTCCACACGGCCCGTGCGTCGGCGTACTTCCAGTCGTGGCCGAGCCGGGCCGCCAGCTCACAGATGATGTCGATGTCCTCACGGGCCTCGCCGGGCGGGGTCACGGCACGGCGCACCCGTTGCACCCGCCGCTCGCTGTTGGTGGTCGTGCCCTCCGTCTCCGCCCACCCGGCGGTCGCCGGCAGCACCACGTCCGCCGACTCGGCCGTCTTCGTCAGGAAGATGTCCTGCACGACGAGGAAGTCCAGCGCGCCGAGCCGCCGTACGGCCTGCTCGCTGTCGGCCTCCGACTGCGCAGGGTTCTCCCCGATGCAGTACACCGCCCGCAGCGAGCCCTCCTCCATCGCCTCGAACATCTCTGTCAGATTCAGTCCGTAGTGCGGCTGGATGACGGTGTCCCAGGCCGACTCGAACTTCAGCCGGACGTCGGCGTCGAGGATGTCCTGGAAGCCGGGCAGCCGGTTGGGGATCGCGCCCATGTCGCCGCCGCCCTGCACGTTGTTCTGCCCGCGCAGCGGCTGCAGACCGGAGCCGTACCGGCCGACATGGCCGGTCAGCAGGCACAGGTTGATCAGCGCGCGCACGTTGTCGGTGCCGTTGTGGTGCTCGGTGATGCCGAGCGTCCAGCACAGCTGGGCCCGCTCGGCGCGGGCGTAGGCGTGCGCCAGCTCCTGTACGGCACGGGCCGGCACGCCGGTCACCGTTTCCGCGAGCGACAGCGTCCACGGTTCGACCAGCTTGCGGTACTCCTCGAACCCCGAGGTGGCCCGCTGGACGAACGCCTCGTCGACCAGGCCCGCGTGGATGATCTCCCGGCCGATCGCGTGCGCCATCGGGATGTCGGTGCCGACGTTCAGCCCGAGCCAGCTCTCGGCCCACTCGGCGGTGGACGTCCGGCGCGGGTCGACCGCGTACATCCGGGCGCCGTTGCGGATGCCCTTCAGTACATGCTGGAAGAAGATCGGGTGCGCGAAGCGGGCGTTGGACCCCCACATCACGATGACGTCGGTGTGCTCGATCTCCTCGTACGACGACGTGCCGCCGCCGGAACCGAAGGCGGCCGACAGGCCCGCGACGCTCGGGGCGTGACATGTCCGGTTGCAGGAGTCGACGTTGTTGGTGCCCATCACGACCCGGGCGAACTTCTGCGCCACATAGTTCATCTCGTTGGTGGCGCGGGCGCAGGAGAACATCCCGAACGCGTCCCGGTTCCGCCGCAGCCCCCGCGCGGCACGGTCCAGCGCCTCCTCCCAGCTCGCCCGCCGGAACGGCTCGTCGCGGGAGTCCCGCACCAGGGGATGAGTGAGCCGGGTGTAGGTCTTGGGCTGCCGTTTCCTCATGCGGCGCTCCTCAGGGCGAGCAGGTCCGAGATGGCGTGCACGGTGCGCAGGGTGGGCACCGGAACGCCGGTGATCTCCGCGAGTTCAACGACGGCCGCGAGCAGCACGTCGAGTTCCAGCGGTTTGCCGCGCTCCAGGTCCTGGAGCGTCGAGGTGCGGTGGTCGCCGACGCGTTCCGCGCCCGCGAGCCGCCGTTCGACGGAGACCCCGACCTCGCAGCCGAGCGCCTCGGCGACGGCGAGGGTCTCGCGCATCATCGTCTCGATGACCCGGCGGGTGCCGCCGTGCAGGCACATCTGCCGCATCGTGGCGCGGGCCAGCGCGCTGATCGGGTTGAAGGAGATGTTGCCGAGCAGCTTGACCCAGATGTCGCCGCGCAGGTCCTGTTCCACCGGGCACTTCAGGCCGCCGGCCTTCATCGCCTCGCTGAAGTCCAGACAGCGCGCCGAGACGCTGCGGTCGGGCTCGCCGATGGCGAACCGGGTGCCTTCCAAGTGCCGTACGACACCGGGGGACTGCAGTTCGGTCGCCGCGTAGACGACGCAGCCGACGGCCCGTTCTGGCGCGAGGACGGCGCTGACCGCGCCGCCCGGGTCGACGCTCTCGACGCGGTGACCGTCGTAGGGGCCGCCGTGCCGGTGGAAGTACCACCAGGGGATGCCGTTCTGTGCGGCCACCACCGCCGTCCGCTCGTGCAGCAGCGGCTTGATCAGCGGCCCGCATGCCGCGTACGCGTTGGCCTTCAGGCCCAGGAAGACGAAATCGGCCGGTCCGACCCCGGTCGGGTCGTCGGTGGCCCGGGGGTGCGCGGTGAAGTCGCCGCGCGGGCTGAGCACGCGTACTCCGTACTGCCTCATGGCCGCGAGATGCGGTCCACGGGCGATGAGGTGCACATCGGCGCCCGCGCGGTGGAGCGCGGCACCGACGTAGGCGCCGATCGCACCGGCGCCGAGGACTGCGACTTTCACGGGAACGCTCCGTTCGGTTTGAGGGATACCGCGGAGGTGGGGGAGGAGGAGCCGAATCCTGTCGACGAAATATTGTCTACAGTATGGAGAGGGGGGCAGCAAGGGGTCGCGCGCCGACCGTTGAACGCATTCCGCATACCGTTCACCGCATACGGTCGACGCGGCGTCTTCTCAACTCCCGCGCCCCGCCCTACCGTCCGGGAGTCATGAGCAGCCCCCCTGTGGCACCCCCGGGCTGGAGCCGCTGGCTCGTCCCGCCCGCTGCCCTCTCCGCCCATCTGTCCATCGGCCAGGCCTACGCCTGGAGCGTGTTCAAGCCGCCCCTCGAGTCCGCACTGCATCTCGACGGCACCCAGAGCGCACTGCCCTTCCAGCTGGCGATCGTGATGCTCGGGCTGTCGGCCGCGTTCGGCGGCACGCTGGTCGAGCGCAACGGCCCGCGCTGGGCCATGACCGTGGCCCTCGTCTGCTTCTCCTCCGGCTTCCTGATCTCCGCGCTCGGCGCCGAGACGAAGCAGTACTGGCTGATCGTCCTCGGTTACGGCTTCGTCGGCGGGATCGGCCTCGGCATCGGTTACATCTCGCCCGTCTCCACCCTCATCAAGTGGTTCCCGGACCGGCCGGGCATGGCCACCGGCATCGCCATCATGGGCTTCGGCGGTGGCGCGCTGATCGCCTCGCCCTGGTCGGCTCAGATGCTCGAGTCGTTCGGCACCGGCCACACCGGGATCGCCCTCGCGTTCCTGGTGCACGGGCTGTCGTACGCCCTCTTCATGACGCTCGGCGTGCTCCTGGTGCGCGTGCCACGTGCGGAGGAGCCAGCGGCGAGCGCGAGCGGGCCGAGCGTCGTCGACGGCGTGCAGGTGTCCGCCCGCAGCGCCGTGCGCACCCCGCAGTTCTGGTGCCTGTGGGTGGTCCTGTGCATGAACGTGACCGCCGGCATCGGCATCCTGGAGAAGGCCGCGCCGATGATCACGGACTTCTTCGCGGACAGCTCCACCCCGGTGTCGGTCTCGGCGGCCGCCGGCTTCGTCGCCCTGCTGTCGGCGGCCAACATGGCCGGCCGGATCGGCTGGTCTTCCACCTCCGACCTGATCGGACGCAAGAACATCTACCGCGTCTATCTCGGCGTCGGCGCGGTGACGTACCTGCTGATCGCCCTGTTCGGGGACACGTCGAAGCCGCTGTTCGTGCTGTGCGCGCTGGTGATCCTCTCCTTCTACGGCGGCGGCTTCGCGACGATCCCCGCCTATCTGAAGGACCTCTTCGGCACGTACCAGGTCGGTGCCATCCACGGCCGGCTGCTCACCGCCTGGTCCACGGCCGGGGTGCTCGGCCCGCTGATCGTCAACTGGATCGCCGACCGGCAGGAGGCCGCCGGCAAGCACGGCTCGTCGCTGTACGGGCTGTCGTTCGGCATCATGATCGGCCTGCTCGTCGTCGGCTTCGCCGCCAACGAACTCGTCCGTCCGGTCCACGCCCGTCACCACGTCCCCGCCCAGAGGGAGGCCGCAGATGCCCAGCGACAGCAGCCCGCCTAGCCGACGGGGCCTGATCGCCCTGGCCTGGCTGTGGGTCGGAGCACCCCTCGCCTACGGGCTGTACGAACTCGTGCAGAAGGCGACGCAGCTGTTCACGGGGTGAGTGCTCGGGCGTCCGAGGGTCTGAGGGAAGCCGACAACTCGGGCGCCCGATTCCTGTGGCTTCACCTGCCGTCGTACCCGCGAGTCACTGATCAGACTGGTGGATCCCGCTACTCACGGCACCACCGAGGGGACCCACGACATGCACGGCACGCGCATCGCCGCCATTGGTCACTACCAGCCTGCGAAGGTGCTCACCAACGACGAGCTGGCAGGCATGGTCGACACCAGTGACGAGTGGATCCGCAGCCGGGTGGGCATCCGGACCCGGCACATCGCGGGGCCGGACGAACCGGTCGACGAACTCGCCGCACACGCCGCGGCCAAGGCCCTGGCCGCCGCCGGGCTCACGGCCACGGACATCGACCTGGTGCTGGTGGCCACGTCCACCGCCGTCGACCGTTCCCCGAACACCGCCGCCCGGGTGGCCGCGCGCCTCGGCATCCCGCAGCCGGCCGCGATGGACGTGAACGTCGTCTGCGCCGGCTTCACCCACGCTCTCGCCACCGCCGACCACACGGTCCGGGCGGGCGCCGCGACCCGGGCGCTCGTCATCGGCGCCGACAAGATGTCCGAGGTCACCGACTGGAGCGACCGCACCACCTGCGTCCTGGTCGGCGACGGGGCCGGGGCCGCCGTGGTCGAGGCGTGCGCGCCGGGGCAGGAGGCCGGGATCGGACCGGTGCTGTGGGGATCGGTGCCGGAGATGGGCAACGCGGTGCGCATCGAGGGCACCCCGCCCCGGTTCGCCCAGGAGGGGCAGAGCGTCTACCGCTGGGCCACCACCCAGCTGCCGCCCATCGCCCGGCGCGCCTGCGAGAAGGCCGGCATCGACCCCGCCGACCTTGCCGCGGTCGTCCTGCACCAGGCCAATCTGCGCATCATCGAGCCCCTCGCCGGCAAGATCGGCGCCGTCAACGCGGTGATCGCCCGCGATGTCACGGAATCGGGGAACACCTCCGCGGCCAGCATCCCGCTCGCCCTGTCCAAGCTGATCGAACAGGGCGCGGTCCGCAGCGGCGACGCGGCCCTGCTGTTCGGCTTCGGCGGCAACCTGTCGTACGCCGGGCAGGTCGTGCGGTGCCCGTGAAGCCGTTTGCGGGGGAGCGCGGGGCGACCTTGAAACCCTCCGGGGGGCGCACGGGGCGCCCGTGAAACCGTCCGCGGGGGCGCGCGGGGCGGCGTGACGCGTTCAACTCCCGCTACCTCTGGCTTTTGTGCACCGTAGACTGTAGACGAAAGACAATCCATAGTGGGCAGTCCACCGTGTACCGCACACAGCCCGCTGTGGACGGCTGCCAGCCGAGGAGGGGGACCGCGATGTTGTCGACCGGACTGCCGCAGGGGGCCGTGCCCAAGCTGGAACGGCCCGGACCCTTGCGCGACCGTGTCTACGAGGCGCTGCTCGAACTGATCACCACCCGCGCCCTGCAGCCCGGCCAGCACCTCGTGGAGAGCGAACTCGCCGGACACCTGGGCGTGTCCCGGCAGCCGGTGCGCGAGGCGCTGCAGCGGCTGAACACCGAAGGCTGGGTCGACCTGCGGCCCGCGCAGGGCGCGTTCGTCCACGAGCCCACCCAGGAGGAGGCCGACCAGCTCCTGACGGTCCGCACCCTCCTGGAGGCGGAGGCGGCCCGGCTCGCGGCCCAGAACGCCGACAAGGCGGGCATCGAGGCGCTGGAGGCGCTGTGCGCCGAGGGCGAGAAGGCGGTCGCGGCCGAGGACGTGGACCGTGCGGTCGCTCTCAACGCGGCCTTCCACGCCAAGGTGATGGACCTGGCGGGCAACACGGTTCTCGGTGAACTGGCCGCCCAGGTCGACCGCCGGGTGCGCTGGTACTACACGCCGGTGGCCCGGCAGCGAGGCCGGCAGTCGTGGATCGAGCACCGCGGACTGATCACCGCGATCGCGGACCGTGACGAGCAGCGCGCCACCCACCTGATGCGCGAGCACACGGAGCACACCCGGCGCTCGTACCACGAGCGGAACGCGACCTGAGCGGCGACGGCGGACCGGTTGCGGTGGGCTTCGGTCCTCGAGCAGCCGCCATGCGGTGAGGGCGAGTCCTGCCCGGGTCGGGCGGCCCGTCTCTTCGGCCGGGCCTGTCGCGAGCCGGATGCGCCCGTCCATGCCGTGTTCCCCCTCCAGCGATCGGTGAGCAGACCGCAGAGGGGGAACACCGCCTGGGGCGAGCGGAGTTGTGGCAGGCCGTCAGGAGGCCGGCTGCGGCTCCACGGCCGGTACCCCCGTCCCGCCGGCCCGGCCCGGCTGCCGCAGCAGCAGGGCGATCGCCGCCGCCACCATCGAGACGCCGCCGGCCAGGGCGTAGGCGCCGTTGTAGCCCCAGGCACCGACCACCATCGAGCCGAGGCCGCCGCCGAACAGGCCGCTGACCAGCTTGCCGCTGTACACCAGGCCGTAGTTGGTGGCGTTGTAGTTCTCGCCGAAGTAGTCCGGGGTCAGTGCGGCGAACATCGGGTAGAAGGCGCCGCCGCCGAAGCCGGAGAGGAAGGCGAAGAACAGGAACAGCCACTCGTTCTTCATGTCACCGGCCCAGATGACGCCGAACTGGGCGAGCCCGAGGACCACGATGACGAACACGAGCGTCGTCTTGCGGCCCCACAGGTCGGACAGCCATCCGACCACGGCGCGGCCCACGCCGTTGATGACGGCCATGACGCCCATCGAGGAGGCCGCGACCAGGGGACCGAAGCCGACGTCCTTGGCGAAGTCGACCTGGAAGGAGATCCCGAAGATCGACACTCCGGCGGTCATGACGACCGTGATCCACATCAGCGGGAGCATGCCGGTCCTGATGGCCTCCTTGGGCGTGAACTGGCGTACCGCCGGAGGGTTCTTCGCCAGACTCGCCGCGCTCTTGCCGTTCCCGGAGTGCGACAACGGGTCGACGTCGGCCGGCCACCAGTTCTTCGGCGGATCCTTGAAGAAGAACGCACAGACCGCGACCGCGATCAGTACGTAGACGCCGATCAGGTCGAGCACCTCGTCGTAGTTTCCGGTGTCGAAGGCGTAGTTGAAGATGAAGATGAAGGGCAGGGAGCCGTAGGCGAAGCCCCCGTTGACGAAGCCGGTCCTGGCGCCGCGCCGCTCCGGGAACCACTTGCCGACCATGTTGATGCACGTCGCGTAGATCAGCCCGGAGCCGACACCGCCCACCACGCCGAAGCCGCAGACGGCCAGCAGTACGTTGTCGAGGTGGGCGAGGGCCAGGAAGCCGAGCAGGCACATCGCGGCGCCTATGTACATGGCCCGGCGCGCGGTGAGAATGCCCCGCTCGCGCAGCCAGCCGGCCGGAAAGGCGATGCCCGCCTGGAAGAAGACCCAGACGCTCAGGATCCAGAAGGTGTTGCTCTGGGTCCAGCCATGGGCCGACGACAGGGTGTCCTCCGCCGATCCGTAGGCGTACTCGGAGACGCTGATGGCCATCATGGAGATCCAGGGGAGGTACACCATGAACTTGCGGGAGTGGCCGAGGATGTCCCGGTCGGTCTCGCCGATGCGGTAGACCCGGCCCCGGGCGTCGGTCACTTCGCGGTACGGGCGGTTCGGCGTGCCGGGGCCGGCCGGAGTGTTCCTTGTTGTGGGATCTGCCGTCATGTCAGGCCATCTCCTCGCCGAGGGGGTGCGGATTGGGGACGATGTGCCGGGCGCTCGGTCGGCCCGGAGCCTTGAGGAAGAGCGCCGGCACGGCGCAGGCGAGCCCGGTGCAGCCCGCCAGGACGAAGGCGCCGTGAGGGTGCAGGGCGCCGGGGGAGCCGGCTGCCGTGCCGAAGCCGGCGAGCACGGCGACGACCAGGGAACCGGCGACCAGCCCGTAGACGCTCGCGCTGTGGTTCTCGCCGAAGTGGTCCGCGGCCAGCGCGGTGACCAGCGCAAGGACCGCGCCGCCGGCGAGCCCGGCGGCCGCCGCGCAGCCGAGGAAGAGCGGGACGCTGCCGGCCCCGCCCGCGGCCAGCACCCCGAACTGCGCGATTCCCAGCACCAGACAGGCCGCGATCACGGTGCTGCGCCGCCCGATGCGGTCGGAGAGCGCACCGACCGCTCCCAGCCCGGCTCCGGCCGTGACGGCCAGGGCCACCGCCGTCCGCACGGCCTGGGCGGTGAACCCTGCCTCCCGGCCGAACGGCACCAGGAAGCGGATGCCGAGGGCGGTGACGCCGGCCGCGCCCAGCAGACAGAGCCACATGGGCCACAGCACCGGGGTGCGGGCGGCTTCCGCGGGGGTGTACTGGCGCACGGCGGGCGGGTTCTTCTCCCTTGCACGCCGTGCGACCGGATCGGCGGGCACCCTGAGCGGGTCGATGTGCGGCGGCCACCAGTTCTTCGGCGGGTCCCGGAAGAACCAGCCGGCCGACGCCACCACGAGGCTTACCCCGGCCCCCGTCGCGGCGAGCAGGATCCGGTGGTCCGCCCGGCCGAGCGCGGAGCCGAGGACGGGAAGGAACGGCACGGCCCCGAAGGCGAAGCCGCTCGCCACGAAGCCCGTCGGGCCGCCACGGCGCTCGGGATACCACTTGCCGGGCAGGGTCAGACAGGTCGCGTGGACCAGTCCGGCGCCGACGCCGCCGAGCACGCCGAAGCCCAGACAGGCGACCGGGAGGTTCGGTGCGAACGCGAGCGCGAGATACCCGAGCAGGATGCCGAACGCGCCGGTCAGGACGGCCGTGCGGGCGGGCAGGCGGCGGCTCTCCCGCAGCAGCCCGGCGGGAAGGGCGACGGCGGCCTGGCACAACGCCCACAGGCCGGCCGGCCAGAAGAGGTCTCCGCCCCCCTGGTGGGCGTCACGAAGACCGTCCCGCGCGGCGACGAACGCGTACGCGGCACAGGTGACGCCCGTCAAGCCCAGCCAGGGCAGGACGACCATCCAGATGCGGCTGCGGCCCATGATGTCGACGTCGCTCTCGCCGACCCGGTACACGCGGCCCTTGCGGTCCCTCACCTCCCTGCACAGGAGGGAGGCGGGTGGATCGGTGGTTTCCATGGTGTGGCTGCACCCCTTGCGTCGAAAGCTCTGGCCAGCGCCCCCTGTCCAATGCCTTTCGTGCGCGCACGGGTCCCGGGGCCGGCCGACGCGCACCGCCGGCCGGCCCCTCCTCACTCACCTCATGAACCGCCCCCCAACAAGCCGGCCGCCCGCGCCCACCGGTACTTCGCGCCGAGCACGGCGACCGGCCGCTCGGTCGTGTACGGATACGCCACGACCCCTCGCTCGTAGAGGTACTGGCAGGCCTCCTCGACCTCGACGTCCCCGGCGAGGGAGGCCACGACAGGCTTCTCGATGCCCCGTTCGCGGAACTCGGCGACCACGCGAGCGGTCAGCTCGGCGAACACCATCGGCGGGGTGACGATCGTGTGCCAGTAGCCGAGCACCAGCGCATGGATCCGCGGATCCTCCAGCCCCAGCCGGATCGTCGCCTCGTACGTCGACGGCGGCTCGCCCCCGGTGATGTCCACCGGGTTGCCGGCCGCCCCGAACGGCGGGATGAACCGGCGGAAGGCCTCGTCCAGATCGGGCGGGATCTCCATCAGGGACAGCCCGTTGTCGGTCACCGCGTCGGACAGCAGCACGCCGCTGCCGCCCGCGCCGGTGATGATCACCACGTTGTCGCCCTTGGGGGCGGGCAGGACGGGGAGGGCGCGGGCGTACTCCAGCATGTCGTTCAGGCCCGGCGCCCGGATGACGCCCGCCTGCCTGAGGATGTCGTCGTACACCGCGTCGTCGCCCGCGAGTGCCCCGGTGTGCGAACCGGCCGCCTTCGCGCCCGCCGCCGTGCGACCGGCCTTCAGCACCACGACCGGCTTCTTCGGCACGGTCGCGCGTGCCGCCTCCACGAACGCCCGCCCGTCCTTGAGGTCCTCCAGGTGCATGGCGATGCACTCGGTGTGCGGGTCCTCGCCGAACCAGGTCAGCAGGTCGTCCTCGTCCAGGTCCGACTTGTTGCCGAGGCCGACGATCGCCGACACACCCGTCTTCGTGGTGCGGGCGAAGCCCAGGATGGCCATGCCGATGCCGCCGGACTGCGAGGTCAGCGCCACCGGGCCCTTGACGTCGTAGGGCGTGCAGAACGTGGCGCACAGGTCGTGCCAGGTGGAGTAGTAGCCGTAGATGTTCGGGCCGAGGAGGCGGACGCCGTGCCGCTCGGCGATCCGCACGATCTCCGCCTGGAGTTCGTGCTCGCCGGTCTCCGCGAAACCGGAGGGGATGAGGACGGCGTTGGGGATCTTCTTGCGTCCCACCTCTTCCAGGGCCGAGGCCACGAACCTGGCGGGGATGGCGAAGACGGCCACATCCACCTCACCGGGAACGTCCGTGACACTCTTGTACGCCTTGCGGCCCTGGATGTCATCGGCCTTGGGGTTCACCGGATGGATCTCCCCGGAGAATCCGCCGTCGACGAGGTTGCGCATCACCGAATTGCCGATCTTGCCCTGCTCGTTGGAGGCGCCGATGACGGCGACGGAGGAGGGCTGCATCAGCCGGCGCATCGTCGACAGGATGTCCTCGCGCGCATACCGGCGACGCGACGGCGCCGGCGACTCGGCGAGGATCACCCGGATGTCGGCGGCCATCGCGCCCTCGGGAGTCGCGACCACCGGATTGAGATCCACCTCCGCGATCTCCGGGAAGTCCGCGACCAGTCGGGACACCCGCCGGATCTGTTCGGCGACCGCCCACCGGTCCACGCCCGCCCGCCCGCGCACCCCGCGCAGGATCTCCGCCGACCGTATGGAGTCGAGCATCGACAGCGCCTCGTCGGCCGACACCGGCGCGAGGCGGAACGTCACGTCCTTCAGCACCTCGACCAGCACTCCGCCGAGCCCGAACGCCACGACCTTCCCGAAGGTGGGATCGGTGACCGCGCCGACGATGACCTCCTGCCCCTCGGGCAGCAGCTCCTGCACCTGGACGCCCTCGATACGGGCCGCGGCGTCGTAGGCCCGCGCGTTCTCGACGATCCGGCAGAACGCGGCCCGCACCTCGGTCGCGCCCTCCACCCCGACGACCACTCCGCCGGCGTCGGTCTTGTGCAGGATGTCCGGCGAGACGATCTTCATCACGACGGGCCCCCCGAAGCGAGCCGCCGCGGCCACCGCCGCATCCACGTCCCTGGCCAGCTCCTCGCCCGGTACGGCGATCCCGTACGCGTCGGCGATCACCTTGCCCTCGGGCGCGGTCAGCGCGCTGCGGCCCTCGGCGCGCACGGAGTCGAGGAGCGACCGCACCCTCAGCACCCGGTCTTCGGCCATCACGTCAGATCACTCCGTTCGACTTCAGCAGGCGCAGCTCCTCGTCGCCGAGGCCCAGTTCGCCGATGTAGACCTCTTCGTTGTGCTCGCCGAGCAGGGGTGAACCGGTCACCTCGACGGGGGAGTCGGAGAGCTTGAGCGGGCTGCCCACAGTGACGAACTCGCCGCGCTCGGGGTGCGGGACGCGCACCACCATCTCGTTGGCGGCGAGCGAGGCGTCCTCGATGATCTCCTTGGTGGAAAGGATCGGCCCGCACGGGATGTTGTGCGCGTTCAGCCTCTCCAGGACCTCCCACTTGGGGAGCGTCGACGACCACTCCTCGATCAGCTGGAACATCTTGCTCAGCTTCGGCAGCCGGGCCCGAGGGGTCGCCCACTCGGCGTCGTCGGCGAGTTCGGGCCGGCCGATGAGTGCGCTGAGGGGTTTCCAGCCGACGGGCTGGACGATGACGTACACATAGTCGTTCGGGCCGCCGGGCGCGCACTTGACCGCCCAGCCCGGCTGGCCGCCGCCGGACGCGTTGCCCGAGCGGGGGACCTCGTCGCCGAAGTCCTCGTTGGGGTATTCGGCGAGCGGCCCGTGCGTCAGGCGTTGCTGGTCGCGCAGCTTCACCCGGCACAGGTTGAGCACGGCGTGCTGCATGGCCACGTTGACCCGCTGCCCACGCCCGGTCCTCTCCCGCTGGAACAGCGCCGCGAGTATCCCCGCCACGGCGTGCACACCCGTCCCCGAGTCCCCTATCTGGGCGCCGGTCGCGAGCGGCGGCCCGTCCTCGAAGCCGGTGGTCGACATCGACCCGCCCATGGCCTGTGCGACGACCTCGTACGCCTTGAAGTCGGTGTACGGGCCGTCCCCGAACCCCTTGATGGAGGCATAGACGATCCGAGGGTTGATCTCCTGGACGCGGTCCCAGGTGAATCCCATGCGGTCGACCGCGCCCGGGCCGAAGTTCTCGACCATGACGTCCGAGCGCCGGATCAGCTCGGTGAGGATGTCCTTGCCGCGGTCGGTCTTGGTGTTGAGCGTGATGCTGCGCTTGTTGCAGTTGAGCATCGTGAAGTACAGCGAGTCGACGTCAGGCAGGTCCCGCAGCTGCCCACGGGTGATGTCGCCGGTCGGCGCCTCCAGCTTGACGACGTCGGCGCCGAGCCAGGCGAGCAGCTGGGTGGCGGAGGGCCCGGACTGGACGTGCGTCATGTCCAGGACGCGGATGCCGTCGAGTGCTTTGATGGGCGTTCCGGTCATGCGGGCCACCTCACTTGTACATCGTCTGGTTCATGGTTCCGGGGGCGTACGCGTCCGGGTCGACCCAGACGTTGATCAGCGACGGCTTGCCCGACTCGCGGGCCCGGCGCAGCGCGGGGCCGATGTCGGCGGGGTCGCGGACCTCCTCGCCGTAACCGCCGAGCATCCGGGCGAACTTGTCGTACGCCACGTCGCCGAGGGTGTTGCCGACCCGCTCGCGCTCCTTGCCGTACTTGGCGGCCTGGCCGTAACGGATCTGGTTCATCGAGGAGTTGTTGCCGACGATGCCGACGAACGGGAGGCCGTAACGGACGAGGGTCTCGAAGTCCCAGCCGGTCAGGGAGAACGCGCCGTCGCCGAAGAGCGCGACGATCTCCTTGTCGGGACGTGCCTGCTTGGCGGCGAGCACGAAGGGGACACCGACGCCGAGGGTGCCCAGCGGCCCCGGGTCCATCCAGTGGCCGGGCGACTTGGGTTGGACGACCTGCCCGGAGAAGGTGACGATGTCGCCGCCGTCTCCTATGTAGATCGAGTCCTCGGTGAGGAAGTCGTTGATCTCGCCGACCAGCCGGTACGGATGGATGGGCGAGGCGTCCGAGCGCAGCTGCGGCAACCGCTTCTCGATCGCCGTCTGCTCGGCCGCGCGCAGTTCGTCCAGCCACTCCTTGCGCCTGGACGCGCCGCCGTTGATCCGCCCCGAGGCGGCCTCCGTCACTGACTTCAGCACGAGGCCGGCGTCGCCGACGATGCCGAGGTCGATGTCCCGGTTCTTGCCGACGGTGCGGTAGTCCAGATCGATCTGCACGACCGTGGCGTCGGGGGAGAGGCGTTTGCCGTACCCCATGCGGAAGTCGAACGGGGTGCCGACGATGACGATGACGTCGGCGTGGGAGAACGCGTACCGGCGGGAGAGCTGGAAGTGGTGCGGGTCGCCCGGCGGGAGCGTGCCGCGGCCCGCTCCGTTCATGTACGCCGGGATGTTCAGGGCGCGTACGAGGTCGATGGCGGCCTCGGTGCCGCGGGTCGTCCACACCTGGCTGCCCAGCAGGATCGCGGGCTTCTCGGCGTGCACCAGCAGGTCGGCGAGCTTCTCGACGGCCTCCGGGTCGCCGGCCGAGCGGGTCGAGGCCCGGTAGGCGCCGGACCTCGGCACCCGAGCCCTGTCCGCCGGCACCTTCGCGTCCAGGACATCGCGGGGGATCTCCAGGAAGGAGGGGCCGGGCGCGCCGTGGTAGCACTCACGGAACGCCATCGACACCATGTCCGCCGCCCGTGCCGTGTCCGGCACCGTCGCCGCGAACTTGGTGATCGGAGCCATCATGTCGACGTGCGGCAGGTCCTGCAGGGACCCCATCTTGTGCTGGGTGAGCGCCCCCTGGCCGCCGATCAGCAGCATCGGGGACTCCGCGCGGAAGGCGTTGGCGACCCCGGTGACCGCGTCGGTGGTGCCGGGGCCCGCGGTGACCACCGCGCAGCCCGGTTTGCCGGTGATCCGGGCGTAGCCGTCGGCGGCGTGTGCGGCGACCTGTTCGTGCCGTACGTCGATGACTTCTATGCCCTCGTCGACGCAGCCGTCGTAGATGTCGATGATGTGGCCGCCGCACAGGGTGTAGATGCGGTCGACCCCCTCGGCCTTCAGTGCCTTGGCAACGAGATGACCACCGGAGATCACGTCCTGGGTGTCGTCGGGCATGGCGAGGTCCTTGTCCCTTCGTTCAGGGGTGGGAACGCGCTGGTGCAGCGCATCCACGGGTTCGCTGCATACGGTCGACTGTCGATTGCATACAGTCGACGAATACTGTATGAAGCTTGTTATCCCGCATCCGGTGGGTGGTGTCCAGGGGGCGTGCGGCACTTTTCAGTCATCGGAGTTCGGCCTTTCGATGGCTTCGCAGACAGGAGCCGAAGTGGACCTGTACGAACACCAGGCAAGGGAACTCTTCGCGGAACACGGCATCCCGGTGCCGCAGGCGGAGGTCACCGACTCGCCCAAGGAGGCTCGTGAGATCGCGCGCCGGCTGGGCGGCCGCGTCGTGGTCAAGGCGCAGGTGAAGACCGGCGGCCGGGGCAAGGCGGGCGGTGTGAAGCTCGCCGCCGACCCGGCGGCGGCCGAGCTGACCGCCCGGCAGATCCTCGGGGCGGACATCAAGGGCCACACCGTCGGCAAGGTGATGCTGGCTCAACCCGTCGGGATCGAGAGCGAGTTCTACGTCTCCTACGTCCTCGACCGGGCGGCGGGCCGCTTCCTCGCGATCGCCTCGGCCGAGGGCGGCACGGAGATCGAGGAGGTCGCCGCGAGCCGGCCGCAGGCGGTCGCGCGGATCCCCGTCGACCCGGCCGAGGGCGTCACCTCCGCCAAGGCGGGCGAGATCGCCGACGCGGCCGGGCTGCCGCCGCAGACCACCGACGTCCTCGTACGCCTGTGGCAGGTGCTGGTGCGTGAGGACGCCCTGCTCGTCGAGGTCAACCCGCTGGTGCGCACCGACCGGGGCCGCATCGTCGCCCTCGACGGCAAGGTCACCCTGGACGACAACGCCCTGTTCCGGCAGGCCCGTTGGGGGGCCGGACCGCAGGAGCACCACGATCCGCTGGAGGCCGCGGCCGCCGCCCGCGGCCTCACCTACGTCAAGCTCGACGGCGAGGTCGGCATCATCGGCAACGGCGCGGGCCTGGTCATGTCGACGCTGGACGCGGTCGCCGGCAGCGGCGCGCGGCCCGCCGACTTCCTCGACATCGGCGGCGGCGCCTCCGCCCGGACCATGTCCGACGGACTCTCCGTGATCCTCTCCGACCCGGCCGTGAAGTCCGTCCTCGTCAACGTCTTCGGCGGGATCACCGCCTGCGACGCCGTCGCCGAGGGGATCGTGGCCGCCCTCGACAGCATTCGGCCGGCCAGGCCGCTGGTCGTCCGCCTCGACGGCAACAACGCCGCCCGCGGCCGCGCGATCCTCGACGAGCGCGCGCATCCCCTCGTCGAACAGGTCCCCACCATGGACGGCGCCGCCCGCCGCGCCGCCGAACTCGCCCGCACCGCCTGAGGAGAGGGAACATGGCCATCCATCTCACCAAGGAGAGCAAGGTCCTCGTCCAGGGCATGACCGGCGGAGAGGGCATGAAGCACACCCGGCGCATGCTGGCGGCCGGCACCGACGTCGTCGGCGGCGTGAACCCGCGCAAGGCCGGGCGGACCGTCGATTTCGACGGGCAGGCGGTGCCCGTCTTCGGGTCGGTCGCCGACGGTATGCGCTCGACCGGAGCCGATGTCACCGTCGTCTTCGTCCCGCCCGCCTTCGCCAGGGCGGCCGTCACCGAGGCCGTCGACGCCCGTATCCCGCTGGCCGTCGTCATCACCGAGGGCATCCCGGTCCACGACACCGTCGCCTTCACCGCCCACGCGGCACAACACGGCACCCGCATCATCGGCCCCAACTGCCCCGGCCTGATCACCCCCGGCCAGTCCAACGCCGGCATCATCCCCGCCGACATCACCAAACCGGGCCCCGTCGGCCTCGTCTCCAAGTCGGGCACTCTCACCTACCAGCTCATGTACGAGCTGCGCGAGACCGGCTTCTCCACCTGCGTCGGCATCGGCGGCGACCCCGTCGTCGGCACCAGCCACATCGACTGCCTCGCCGCCTTCCAGGACGACCCGGACACCGAACTCATCGTCCTCATCGGAGAGATCGGCGGCGACGCGGAGGAGCGCGCGGCCGCCTACATCCGCGAGCACGTCACCAAGCCTGTCGTCGGCTACATCGCCGGGTTCACCGCGCCCGAGGGCCGGACCATGGGACACGCGGGCGCGATCGTCTCCGGCTCGGCCGGCACGGCACAGGCGAAGAAGGAGGCCCTGGAGGCGGCCGGCGTCCGGGTGGGTCGCACCCCGACCGAGACGGCGGAGCTCGTGCTCGCACGGCCCGCCGGGACACAGTGACTTCACTCATAGTCGGCGCGCGGTGACTGTCGGCTTTCATGACCTGTCGGTAACTTCTTCGGTCGCGGGCTCCTGCGTACGACGCCCGACGTCCGGCGCACGGGGTGCGAGCCGTGCGCCGGACGGCCAGGCACCGCCACGCAGGACCCGCGGGCCCTTTCTCTCGACCGTGCACCGAGAGCGGAGCATTCGAATGGCACCCACCCTCACTCTCACCCTCAAGGCCGGAACGTCCTGGGCCGAGGCCTGGCGGCGCAGCCTCGCCGCCGCCCCCGAAGCCTTCCGGGACGACCGCGTCCTCAACCTCTGGAACGGCGCCTGGCACGCGGACGGCCGGGCGCTGCCCGCCATCAGTCCGGTCGACGGCAGCCCGGTCGCGGGTCCGCCCCGGCTGGACCGGGCCGCCGCGCGACAAGCGGTGAAGGCCGCGCTCGACCAGCACCGTGCCTGGCGGCACATTCCGCCGGCCGAACGGCGGGCGCGCGTCGCGGCCACCCTCGACGCCCTCGCGGAACACCGCGAACTCCTCGCGCTGCTGCTCGTCTGGGAGATCGGCAAGCCATGGCGGCTCGCCCAGGCGGACGTCGACCGGGCCGTCGACGGGGTCCGCTGGTACGTGGACGGCATCGAGCCGATGATCGCCGGCCGGGCGCCGCTGGACGGCCCGGTGTCCAACATCGCGAGCTGGAACTACCCGATGAGCGTCCTCGTCCACGCACTGCTGGTCCAGGCACTCGCGGGCAACGCGGTGATCGCCAAGACCCCGACCGACGGCGGTGTCGCCTGCCTGACCCTGGCCTGCGCGCTCGCCGCCCGCGAGGGGCTACCCGTCACCCTCGTCAGCGGCAGCGGCGGCGAACTGTCCCAGGCGCTGGTGCGGGCACCCGAGATCGGCTGTGTCTCCTTCGTCGGCGGCCGGGACACCGGCGCGGCGGTCGCCACGGCCGTCGCCGACCTCGGCAAGCGGCACATACTGGAACAGGAGGGCCTCAACACCTGGGGCATCTGGAACTACTCGGACTGGGACGCGCTCACCGCGGTGGTCCCGAAACTCTTCGACTACGGCAAACAGCGCTGCACGGCCTACCCGCGCTTCGTCGTCCAGCGCAGTCTCTTCGACGCGTTCCTCTCCGCCTACCTGCCGGCGGTCCGCAAGGTCCGGGTCGGCCACCCCCTGGCGGTGGAGCGGAGGGACGATCCCTACCCCGAGCTGGACTTCGGTCCGGTGATCAACGCGGCCAAGGCGAAGGAGCTGCGCGACCAGGTGGCGGAGGCCATCGACCGCGGCGCCGTCCCCCTGCACCGCGGCGATCCGGCCGACGCCCGCTTCCTGCCCGGCCAGGACACATCGGCCTACGTCCAGCCGGTCACGCTGCTCAACCCGCCCCGCTCCTCTCCTCTGCACCACGCGGAGCCGTTCGGCCCGGTCGACACGATCGTCCTGGTCGACACGGAGGCGGAGCTGCTGGCCGCGATGAACGCGTCCAACGGTGCCCTCGTCGCCACCCTCGCAACGGACGACAAGGCCACGTTCGAGAGGCTGGCTCCGCAGATCCGCGCCTTCAAGGTCGGCCACGGCAAGCCCCGCTCCCGCGGCGACCGCGACGAGCTGTTCGGCGGCTTCGGCGCCTCCTGGCGCGGCGCCTTCGTCGGCGGCGAGCTGCTGGTCCGTGCCGTCACCCGGGGCCCGGCCGACGAGCGGCTGCCCGGAAACTTCCCCGACTACCAGCTCATGCCCTGACCACCACCCCACCTCCGCCGGCTCATGCCCTGACCACCACCCCACCTCCGCGCTCCGTGCACGACCATTCACTCCATGTGCCCCCCGGCCGGGGCCGCTCCGGCGTGCCCCGGCCGCCGCCCAGCACACGGAATACGCAGGTGAAACGCGCTCCGAAACCTTGGTATTGTTGTCCATGTCGCCGCGGGGAACAGTCCTGGCAAGGCGACAGACACCTGGTCCGGGTGGCGGAATGGCAGACGCGCTAGCTTGAGGTGCTAGTGCCCTTTATCGGGCGTGGGGGTTCAAGTCCCCCCTCGGACACCAGTAAGAACCCCATGGCTGCGGCCATGGGGTTCTTCGTTTGGTACGCCGTCCGTCCGCCCCGTCGTGCGCCGTCCGTCCGCCCCGTTGTCGGTGGCCGACGCTACGGTCGGACCCGTGAACGCGGAGCGAGGTGACGGTGGGCCCGGCGAGGCGGTGCGCGGGACGCACCAGGAGCCGGCGGGCCGACGTGCCGCTCTGGATCATGTGCTGCGCCTCGTCGCGGACGCTCCGTGGAGCGGAACTCTGGTCCTGCGCGGAAGCATGGTCATGCCGGCCTGGGTGGGCAGCGCGGCACGCGAACCCGCCGATCTCGACTGGGTGGTCCTGGAGGACGCCGGGGGTGTCGATCCGCTGGATCCGTATCCGTACGTCGACCGGCTCGACACGGTCCAGCAATGGCCCGAGGCCGCCGACGGCGCGGCACGGTACGAGATCTGGACGTACGAGGAGTTCGACACCGCCGGGCAGCGGCCCGCTCTCCCACCGGAGGGCCTGCACTGGCTGCCTGAGGAGGAGGCCATGGAGACCGGCCCCCCGTACCTCGACCTGCTCGAACGGGTGGCGCAGTGGCCGCAGGCCGCCCCCGGTGTGCTGCTCGACGCGGAGCAGGCGCGCGTGGACGGCACGTGGACCTACGCGGAATACGACACCCCAGGAGTACGACTGCTCATCCCGTGGCACGCGGAAGGTCCGGCCTCCGGCGAGGTACGGCTGGACTTCGCCCGCGACGAACGACTTCCCGAGCCCCCGGTGTGGACCCTGATACCGCGGGGCGACGGCGGAGGACCCACGGCGGTACGGACGGCCGGCCGGGACCTGTCACTGGCATGGAAACTCCTGTGGCTGCATACCGACAGCCGGGACGACGGCCGGGCGCAGGGCAAGGACCTGTACGACGCCGTCCTCCTGGCCGAGGCGGAAGGGGCAGCGCTTCCGCCGCACCTGCTGCGGACGGTCCTGAGCCGGACGGCGCGTCTGGAGGCGGACGCCTTCCGCCCGGACGCGGTGATCCGGTGGGACGTGGACTGGGCCGCGTTCCAGGAGCGGCACCCCTGGGTGCCGGGAACGGCCGAGGACTGGCTGCGCAGGCTCGCCCGGGCACTGGAGGCGATCGCCGCGCGGCGCCCGTCCGAGGGCGGGAGGCAGAGAGAAAACCAGTACTCGCCGCCTGATCCTCTTCCCTAGACTCACCCATGCGTCACGCGCCGTACCGACAACCCGGCGGCGCGCGTCGCTGCCGAAGATTCGTGACCACCGAGGGGAGCCCGGCCGTGCGTGACCGTACCGCCGTCGTCGTTCCCCCGTCCCGGTCCGAGGTGATCCTGGTGTCCTCGTCCGTCCGGTGCCCGCTGCGCGGCCGGCACCGGATGCCCGTGACGACGCTCTGACCCGGTTCGCCCACAGTTCACAGCTCACATCCCCCGCCCGTCGGCGGGCGGTGGGGCCGGGCAACTCCACGCCCTCGTCCGGGAAATCGCGCTGCCCCTTTTCCTGAACCTCAGAAAGGCCATGGGCCGTGCGCACCTACCTCCGCACCCTCACCACCGTCCGCAACCTCGGCATCCTCGCCCACGTCGACGCCGGCAAGACCACCGTCACCGAGCGGATCCTGTACGCGACGGGGACCACCCACAAGCGCGGCGAGGTCCACGACGGCACCACCGTCACCGACTTCGACCCCCAGGAACGCGACCGCGGCATCACCATCTTCGCCGCCGCCGTGAGCTGCGCCTGGGACGGCCACCGCATCAACCTCATCGACACGCCCGGCCACGTCGACTTCGCCGACGAGGTGGAGCGCTCGTTGCGCGTCCTCGACGGGGCGATCGCCGTCTTCGACGCCGTCGCCGGCGTCGAGCCGCAGAGCGAGTCGGTGTGGCGGCAGGCCGACCGGCACGGCGTGCCGAGAATCGCGTTCGTCAACAAGCTGGACCGTGCGGGCGCCGACCTCGACCGGGCCGTCGCATCCATCCGGGAGCGGTTGCATCCGGTGCCGCTCGTCGTTCAGCTGCCGATCGGTGCGGAAGGCGGCTTCACCGGTGTCGTGGACCTGGTGCGCATGCGCTCCCTGGTCTGGGCCGACGGCGACGGTACGGCGGTGGAAGGGCCGGTGCCCCAGGAGTTGGGGGAGGAGGCGTCGCGGCGGCGCCGGTCGCTCGAGGAGACGGTGGCCGAACTCCACCCGGCCGCCCTGGAGGAGTTCTGCGACCAGGAGACGCTCTCCGCCGCCACCCTCGCATCCGCCCTGCGCGACCTCACCCGCACCGGCGACGGCGTGGTCGTCCTGTGCGGCTCCGCCTACCGCAACCGCGGTGTCGAACCGCTGCTGGACGCGGTGGTGGCCTACCTGCCGTCACCGCTCGACGTACCCGCCGTACGCGGTGTCCACGACGGCACCGAACAGTGGCGGGCCGCCGACCCCGAGGCGCCGTTCGCGTCGCTCGCTTTCAAGGTGAACGCGGGCAGTACCGGGCGCCTGACCTATGTGCGCGTCTACTCGGGCACGATCGAGAAGGGAGACACCGTGGGGGACCCCGGCACCGGACGCACCGAGCGGGTGGCACGGATCCTGCGGGTCACGGCGGACCGGCACGCCCAGCTGGACCGGGCCGTCGCCGGTGACATCGTCGCGCTCGCGGGACTGAAGTCGGCGCGGGCCGGCTCGACCCTCTGCGATCCCGGCGCCCCGCTGCTCCTGGAGCCGCCGGTGGTCGCCGAGCCCGTGGTGTCCGTCGCCGTCGAGGCGCGCCGCAGCACCGACACCGGCCGGCTGGCGACGGCGCTGGCGCGGCTGGCGGAGGAGGACCCCTCGTTGGTGGTGCGCACCGACGGCGAGACCGGGCAGACGGTGCTGTCCGGCATGGGTGAACTGCACCTGGAGGTCGCGGTGGAGAAGATCCGCCGTGACGGCGGACCGGAGGTCACCGTGGGCCGCCCGAGGGTCGCGCACCGGGAGACCGTCGTGCGCGGGGTGAGCGGGCTGGTGCACCGGCACGTCAAACAGGACGGCGGGGCAGGGCAGTTCGCCCATGTCGTCCTGGATGTGGAGCCGCTCGGGGCCGAAGCCGGCGTCACGGGCTTCGAGTTCCGGTCCGTCGTGGTCGGCGGGCGGGTCCCGCAGGAGTACGTGCGCGCGGTGGAGGCGGGCTGCCGGGACGCCTTGGCGGAGGGCCCCCTCCAGGGCCACCCGGTGACCGGGCTGCGGGTCACGCTGACCGATGGCTCGACCCATGTGAAGGACTCCTCCGACATGGCCTTCCGCACGGCAGGCCGGCTGGGCCTGCGCGAGGCGCTGCGCGCCTGCGCGATGGCCCTGCTGGAACCGGTCGCCGAGGTCACGGTCACCGTGCCCGAGGACGCGGTCGGCGGGGTGCTCGGGGATCTGGCGGCCCGGCGCGGCCGGGTCACCGGCTCCGAGAGCAGGGGCGGCGCGGCGGTACTGACCGCCACCGTGCCGCTGGCCGAACTGTTCGGCTACGCGACCCGGTTGCGCAGCCGCACCCAAGGGCGGGGCACCTTCACCACCCGCCCCGCCGGCTATGCACCGGCCCCACAGCCGGCACCGGCCCGCTAGCGGCGGCCTCGGCGCGGTGACGGACTCGGCGGTCCGGTGACCGCACCCGCAGGCGGCCGCACCACCCACACCGAGCAGCACGGGTGGTGCGGCCCGCGCATCCGAACGCCGGGGGCGGGGTACGCGTGGTGCGGCCCGCCTGGACAGGTCGCACCACGCAAGCCGGTCACCGCTTCGGATCCCACCCTCCGAGGCCACGGGCCGCGCCCGGCAAGGCAGTTCCCCTCCGGCCGGTCACCGAGCGGCCGGACCCCACCTCCCGAGCCCATCGACACCGCCGATCGGACCAATCCTTCAGGCCAACCGTCCGTCCAACGCGGCCCGCCAAGCCGGTGACGGCACCGAACCCGCCGCGGGACGCGGCCGTTGTCCGCCCCGTGCGAAGAACGCGGCCAGGGGGAGGACCGCCGCGCCCACGGTGACGGCGTCCGGTCCGAGGCGGCCCAGGTCGATGCCGACCCGGCCCGCGGGGAAGCGGAGGGCCTGGGCGAGTGCGTGTTCGCGGACCTCGTCCAGGAAGCCGCCGCCGAGCTGGAGGCCCGCCCAGCCGCCGATCAGGATCCGCTCGGGCTGGAAGAGGTTGATCAGGTCGGAGAGGCCGGCGCCCAGATACTCGGCGGTCTCGGCGAGGACGGCCGCCGCCACCGGGTCGGGTGCCCGGCCGCTCACGGGGTGGGCCGCGGCGAGCAGTTCGGTCAGGGCGGTCTCCCCGCCGGCTCCGGCCGACGGCCGCCCGCCCGCCTCCCGCCAGCGCGCCACCAGCGCCTCCGCGCCCGCGTACGCCTCCAGGCAGCCCCGGGCGCCGCACCGGCACCGGCGCCCTCCGACCCGTACCGTCAGGTGCCCCCACTCCACCGCCCGTCCCTGGGCCGCCTCCTCCGTGACCACACAGGCGCCGACGCCGGAGCCGAACAGGATCACCACGGCATTGCGGGCTCCGCGCCCGGCGCCGAACCACATCTCGGCCTGTCCCAGGGCCTTGGCGCCGTTGTCGACGAAGTAGGGGATACGGGCCGGGAGTCGGCCGGTCCGCCGGAGCAGCCGCTCCAGTGGGACCGCGTCCCAGCCGATCGTCTGGCCGTGCACGACCGCACCCTCCTCGTCGGCGTGCTCGATGATGCCGGGGACGCCGATACCGACGCCGAGGAGGTCGTCGGCGGCGAGACGGGCCGTGCGGAGTACCTCGGCGATGCCCTCGTGGACATGGCCGACGACCGCGTCGACCTCGTACCCACGTGGCCCCAACGGCCGTTCCGTGCGGGCGAGTTCGGTGAGGGCGAGGTCCAGCAGCTCGACCCGGACCCGGGTCTCGCCGACGTCGACGCCGATCAGCCGTCCGCTGTCCGAACGTATCCGCAGCAGCCGGGGCGGCCGGCCGGCGTCGGAGCCGACGCTGCCCGCCTCCTCCACCAGACCGTCGGCGAGCAGCTCGGCCACGACATTGCTGACGGAGCCCGAACTCAGCCCGGTTGCCGGACCGAGAGCGTGCCGGCTCATCGGGCCGTCGAAATACAACCGTTGCAGAACGGCGCTCCGGCTCTCCCGCCGCAGGTCACGCACCGTACGGCCGCCCAGCCCTGCCACCCGACCTCCCTGGTTCGCGCACATTTCCGGCCCGCCGGACCGGATGCCGCTGCCGGATCCCTTGACGAGCGTTTCTCTTGAGGTTTAACTCACATCCTAAATTAAGCCATGAGGGGCTTTCGGGAGCCGAACGGGGTGTCGGCTCCCGCGAGCAGGCCCCTCGGGTTCTCGACTCCCGGAAAGGGACACCAGGAGCCATGCGCAGCATCCGAGCCGCGGCCGTAGGCGCCGTCACCATGTCTCTCGCCCTCGCGGCCACGGCCTGCGGAGGCGGTTCGTCGAGCGGGGGCGGGTCCAACGACTCGCCGAAGACGCTGACCTACTGGGCCTCCAACCAGGGCGCCAGCATCGCGGTCGACAAGAAGGTCCTGCAGCCCGAACTCGACAAGTTCGAGAAGCAGACCGGCATCAAGGTGAAACTGGAGGTCGTGCCCTGGTCCGACCTGCTCAACCGGATCCTCACCGCGACCACCTCCGGTCAGGGCCCGGACGTGCTGAACATCGGCAACACCTGGAGCGCCTCACTGCAGGCGACCGGCGCGCTGCTGCCGTGGGACGCCAAGAACCTCGACAGGATCGGCGGCAAGGACCGGTTCGTCGACTCCGCGCTCGGCTCGACCGGCGCCCAGGGCAAGGACCCGGCCGCCGTACCCCTGTACTCGATGGCCTACGCGCTCTACTACAACAAGCAGATCTTCGCCGACGCCGGCATCTCCAAACCCCCGGCCACCTGGGACGAGCTGATCGCCGACGGAAAGAAGATCAAGGCGAAGGGCAAGTCCGTCCTCGGCGCCGAGGGCTCCAACCTGGCGGAGAACATCCACCACGTCTTCGTCTTCGCCAAGCAGCACGGCGCCGACTTCTTCACCGCCGACGGCAAGCCGGACTTCACCGACCCCAAGGTGGTCGACGCGGTCAAGCAGTACGTCGACCTGATGGCCAAGGACAAGGCCATCCCGACCGGCGACGCCGAGTACGCGCAGAACCAGTCCGTGAGCGACTTCGCCAAGGGCAAGCAGGCCATGCTGCTGTGGCAGTCGGCGGCCGCCAACCTCAAGTCGCAGGGCATGAGCGACGACGCCTACGGCATCGCCCCCGTGCCCGTGCGGTCCGGCACCCCCGGCACCGGCGCACAGACCAACTCGATGGTCGCCGGCATCAACATCGCGGTCTTCAAGAACAGCCACAACCTCGACGGTGCGACGAAGTTCGTGAAGTTCATGACCGGTGACGACGAGCAGAAGATCCTCAACAAGGCCTACACCTCCATCCCGCCGGTCAGGACCGCCCAGCAGGACACGGCGTTCAACGCCCCGGCCAACGCGGTGCTGAAGACCACGCTCGCCACCAGCGCGGCCGCGCTGCCGCAGGTCGCGTCCGAGTCGCAGTTCGAGACGGCGGTCGGTACGGCCGTCAAGGAACTGTTCGCCGATGCCGCCGCCGGACGCGCGGTGACCACCGACTCCGTCAAGGCGAAGCTGGAGAAGGCCCAGCAGCAGATGCCGGCGGCGTGAGCACCATGACCACGACCACCACCGCTGTGAAAGAGCCGGTGCGTGCAGTCTCCCCCGGTGCGGCGCGCGGTCCGCGCCGCACCGGGCGGATACGCCGCATCGGACTGCCGTACCTGCTGCTCCTGCCCGCCCTGCTGCTCGAACTCCTCGTCCACCTGGTGCCGATGGTCATCGGCATCGTGATGAGCTTCAAGGAACTCACCCAGTTCTACATCCGCGACTGGGGGAGCGCCCCCTGGTCCGGCCTCGGCAACTACAAGGTGTCGGTGGACTTCGACGCGCCCGTGGGGGAGGCGCTGCTGCACTCGTTCCTCGTCACCGTCGGCTTCACCCTGCTGTCGGTCGGCCTGTGCTGGCTGATCGGGACCGCGGCCGCGATCTTCATGCAGGACACCTTCCGCGGCCGTGGTCTGCTGCGCGCCCTGTTCCTGGTGCCGTACGCGCTGCCCGTCTACGCGGCCGTCATCACCTGGGTGTTCATGTTCCAGCACGACAACGGCCTGGTGAACCACGTCCTGCACGACCAGCTCCACCTCACCGACAAGCCCTCGTTCTGGCTCATCGGCGACAACAGCTTCTACGCCCTGCTGACCGTGTCGGTGTGGAAGGGCTGGCCGTTCGCCTTCCTCATCGTGATGGCCGGGCTGCAGAACATCCCCAAGGAGCTGTACGAGGCGGCCGCGCTGGACGGCGCGGGAATGCTGCAGCAGATCCGCCGCATCACCCTGCCCTCGCTGCGTCCGGTCAACCAGGTCCTGGTCCTGGTGCTCTTCCTGTGGACCTTCAACGACTTCAACACGCCGTACGTGCTGTTCGGCAAGGCCGCACCCGAGGCCGCCGACCTCATCTCGGTGCACATCTACCAGGCCTCGTTCGTCACCTGGAACTTCGGCACCGGCTCCGCCATGTCCGTCCTGCTGCTGCTCTTCCTGCTGGTCGTGACCGGCGTCTACCTCCTGGCCACCTCACGCGGACGGAGGGCCGCCGATGTCTAGCCCCCACAACTCCCCGATGGCGCCGCCCCGTTCCTTCCTGTGGTCCCGGCGGATCTTCCTCACCCTGCTCACCGGCTTCGTCCTGGTGCCGGTGTACGTGATGGTCTCCAGCTCGCTGAAGCCCCTCGCGGACGTCACGGGCAAGTTCCGCTGGCTGCCGAGCGGGCTGACCCTCCGGCCGTACATCGACATCTGGTCGACGGTCCCGCTCGCGAAGTACTTCGTGAACTCGCTGATCGTGGCGGGCGCGGCGACCGTCTGCTCGGTGGTCATCGCGGTGTTCGCCGCCTACGCCGTCAGCCGCTACGAATTCCGCGGCAAGCGGGTCTTCACGGTCACCGTCCTGTCGACGCAGATGTTCCCGGGCATCCTCTTCCTCCTCCCGCTCTTCCTCCTCTACGTCAACATCGGCAACGCCACCGGCATCGCCCTGTTCGGATCCCGCGGCGGCCTGATCCTGACGTACCTGACCTTCTCCCTCCCCTTCTCCATCTGGATGCTGATCGGATACTTCGACTCCGTGCCGCGCGACCTGGACGAGGCGGCGCTGGTGGACGGCTGCGGGCCGCTCGGCGCGCTGCTCAGGATCGTCGTACCGGCCGCCGTCCCCGGCATCGTCGCGGTCGCCGTGTACGCCTTCATGACCGCGTGGGGCGAGGTGCTCTTCGCGTCCGTCATGACCAACGACACCACCCGCACCCTCGCCGTCGGCCTCCAGGGCTACTCCACCCTCAACGACGTCTACTGGAACCAGATCATGGCCGCCTCGCTCGTCGTGAGCGTGCCCGTGGTCGCGGGCTTCCTGCTGCTCCAGCGCTATCTCGTCGCCGGCTTGACGGCGGGCGCCGTCAAGTGACCGACTCCGCACACCTCGAAGGGACTTCCGTGTCCGAACGCATCGACCTCGCCGCACTCCCGGACGACTTCCTGTGGGGCACGGCCACAGCGGCGTACCAGATCGAAGGGGCCGTCGCCGAGGACGGCCGTTCACCGTCGATCTGGGACACCTTCTCGCACACCCCGGGGAAGATCGCGAACGACGACAACGGCGACGTCGCCTGCGACCACTACCACCGCTGGCGCGAGGACATCGGCCTGATGCGGCAGCTCGGCGTCAACGCCTACCGGCTGTCCGTCGCCTGGCCGCGTGTGCTGCCCGGCGGCGACGGCCCCGTGAACCCCAAGGGCCTGGCCTTCTACGACGAGTTGGTGGACGCCCTGCTGGAGGCGGGCATCGCCCCGTCCGTCACCCTCTACCACTGGGACCTGCCGCAGGCCCTCCAGGACCGCGGCGGCTGGCCGGAGCGGGAGACCGCCTTCGCGTTCGCCGAGTACGCCTCGACCGTCGCCGAACGCCTCGGCGACCGCGTCAAGCTCTGGGCCACCCTCAACGAGCCCTCCTGCTCGGCCTGGATCGGCCATCTGGAAGGCAAGATGGCCCCCGGCTGGACCGACCTCACGGCCGCCGTACGCGCCTCCTACCACCTGCTCCTCGGCCACGGCCTCGCCACGCAGGCCATCCGGGCCGCCGCCCCCGACGCCCGGGTGGGCATCGTCAACAACCTCTCCACCGTGCACGCCGTCACCGACCGCCCCGAGGACCTGGCGGCCGCCCGCCGCCACGACGGCCATGTCAACCGCTGGTGGCTCGACCCGGTCCACGGCCGCGGCTTCCCCGCCGACATGGTCGAGACGTACGGCGTCGAACTCCCCGAACAGGCAGGGGACTCGGAGACCATCGCGGCCCCGCTGGACTGGCTCGGCCTGAACTACTACTTCCCGGCGTACGTCGCCGACGACCCCGACGGCCCGGCCCCCCGCGTGCGTTCCGTGCGCCGCCCGGACGTCCCGCGCACCGGCATGGACTGGGAGATCGACGCGAGCGGCATCGAGACGCTGCTGCTGCGCCTCACCGAGGAGTACGGCGCCGGGAAGATCTACGTCACCGAGAACGGCTCGGCCTTCCCGGACGTGGTCCATCCCTACGGCACCGTCCACGACCCGGAGCGCCAGGACTACCTGGAGCGGCACCTCGCCGCCTGCGCCTCGGCGGCCCGCAAGGGCGCTCCGCTGGCCGGCTACTTCGCCTGGTCGCTGCTGGACAACTTCGAGTGGGCGTACGGCTACGCCAAGCGCTTCGGCCTCGTCCACGTCGACTACCGCACCCAGGTGCGCACGATCAAGGGCAGCGGACACCGGTACGCGGACATCGTCCGCGTCCACCGCGGCCGGGCCTGCCGGGCCGCCTGAGCCCGAACCGACGCGGGGCCGACCGAGTCCGGTCTGGTTCGCCGGGCCGACTGAGTCCGGCCCGGACGACCGGTGGGCGTGGGTGCGGGAGCCTGCGCCCACCGGTCCACCTCCACCGGGTGACGCCGCCATCGCCCGGGACACGGCCGTTCGGACGGCATCAGGTCAGGTCACAGGTTCGACCGAGTCCAGGGACTGATGTTCGATGCGGGGCGGGTGGCCGTTGACTTCCCCGCATGTCCCCGACCGACCCGCGGCGCCTCCTGCGGAACGGCGTGCGCACCGCCGTGGTGACGATCCGCGAGCCCGGGGCGCTCCCTCTCCGCACGGCAGAGGCTCTGCTCGGCGTCCTCCATGCCGACGAGACGGTTCTGGCGCTCTACCGACAGTGGTTCGGGCATGCGGTGCCCACCGAGGAGGCCCTCGTCCTCCTCGGCGGGGACGCTCCCGTCCGGGTTCCCAGGCCCTTGGCGATCCTGCGCCCCGCCCACGGGGCCCGGCGGTGTGTGGACGTGTCCGTGGACGGGCGGCGCATCAGCCTCTGGGGTTCACAGCTGGACGGCTCCGGTGAACTTCTCCAGCGGGCCGGTCGTCCCGTGTCCGATCCGCTGGCCCTGGACCCGCGCACCGCCACGGTCGCCGCGGGTGAGCCTCTCCCTGCCCGACGGCCACAAAAGGGCGCTGCTGGCGTAGTTGGAGCCCGGCGAGGTCGTCCGGTCGCTGTACCACGACGGCTGGGGATACACCGCGCTCACGGCGGACGTCTCATTCTGCCGGGCAACCTCTCCGTGCCCAGCGTCTCCCGCGCGGGGTGGCACCTGCGGATCTCCGGGGCCCGCACGGCATGCCCGGCTCCGTCAAGGTCCTGGTCGACGGCAGACCGCACGAGCTGCACGGCTCCGGACTCGATCCCAAGGGCGAACTCCTCCAAGCTCAGGGCGCGCTCGTTCCCTCCGACCCACCCGCGCTATCCGGTCCCGGAACACCGCTCTCCCCGCCGCTTCGGCCGGGCCCCGGGGCACCGTCCTCCTCACCGGTACCGGCCGGCTCAGGAACCCGGTTCACCACATGGGTGCGCCGGCACCCCGTCCTCACCGCCCTGGTGGCGGTCGAGTGGTCGCCGCCGGGCTGTCCTCGGGTGCCGGCCGGGGGACTGGCGCACACCACCGGTCGTCGTCCCCGACTTCAGCGGGACCACTCTCGAAGACCCTCGGCGACCACCGGCCGCCGGCCCTGCGCGACGCTCACCACCCGGCTGTACCGGTCCTCGCCGTCCCGGTCCTGCCGCGACCCGGGCCATGACTGAACACCACATCCGCGCCGTACGTATCCCCCGGTCGTGGCAGGATCCCTCACCATGAACGCGTCGCCGTCCGTGAGGAGCCTGCGCGCCGTGGTGTTCGCCGCGGTGTGTGTGCTGCTCGCTGCCGCCGGGCACGGTCTGGCCATGGGCGACATGCCGCCCCTGTGGGCCGACGTGGCCGCCTTCCTGGCCGTGTTCGCGATCGGCTGGACGCTCGCCGGACGGGAGCGGTCGCTGACCGGCATCGGTGCGGCCATGTTCCTCACCCAGGCCGGCCTGCACTTCGCCTTCGACTCGGCCCACCGGAGCACCGGCCCGGGCCGTGCCCACACCATGGGCATGGCCTCCCTGCCGGGGCACGCCATGGCAGGCATGCCGGGCCACAGCATGGCCATGATGCACGCCCACGCGACGGCCCATGCGGCGGCCGTGCACGCCACCGCCGTCCACGCCACCGCAGCCCACGCCGCCGCAGCCCACCTCCTCGCCGCCTTGATCGCCTCCTGGTGGCTCAGGCGGGGCGAGGCCGCGCTGTGGTCGCTGCTGCGTCGTGCCGTCGCGCTGGTACCGGGCCTCGTCGCCTGGTGGCGGGACGCCCCGCTGCCCGCCCCCGCCGGGCGCATCCTGCGCGCCCCGTCCGGTCAGGAGCCGCCGTGCCGCCCCCTGCTGCGGCACGCGGTGAGCCGTCGTGGACCCCCGGCCCCGATCCCGTACTCGGTCTGACCATCCACACACGTCACTCGTACGGAGATCCACTCACCCATGTCCACGACACGCACACGCACCGCCCTGCGCCGCGCCGGAACCCTCACCGCCCTGACCGCCGCCGCACTCCTCGCCGCGGCCGGCGCCGCCTCGGCCCACGTCACCGTCCACCCGGAGAGCTACGCCAAGGGCGCCACGGACGGTCTGCTGACCTTCCGCGTGCCCAACGAGGAGGACACCGCCTCCACGACCAAGGTGCAGGTCTTCCTGCCCACCGACCACCCCCTCCTCGGCGTGCTGGTCCACCCGCGGGACGGCTGGACCGCCAAGGTCACCAGCACCAAGCTCAAGAAGCCCATCAAGACCGACGACGGCACCATCACCGACGCCGTCTCCGAGATCACCTGGACCGGCGGGAAGATCGACTCCGGCCAGTACGAGGACTTCGACGTGGCGTTCGGGCAGCTGCCCGACGACACCGACCAGCTGGCCTTCAAGGCCCTGCAGACCTACTCCGACGGCAAGACCGTGCGCTGGATCGAGGAGGCCGAGCAGGGCGGGGACGAGCCGGAGAATCCCGCGCCGGTGCTCAAGCTCACCGCCGGCGCTCAGACGCCGGCCCCGGCGGCGGCGAGCGGCGCGGCCGGTACCGCCGAGGCGGCGGACGCGAGCGACTCCACGGCTCGCGGGCTGGGCGTCGCCGGGCTCGTGGTCGGCGTACTGGGCCTGGCGGCGGCGGCCTTCGCGCTCGTACGGAGCCGTTCCGCACGGTCGTAGCCGCGCAACGAACAGGGCAGCACAGGGAAGGGCCCGGACCGGCAGTCGGTCCGGGCCCTTCCCGCTGTGCCGGATGCTCAGCGAGCCGCCAGCTCCAGCAGCCGCGGCTCCACCGGCGCCTCCTCGGCGGCGGCGGCAGCGCCGGACGCGACGGCGGCCGGACGGGAGTACCGCCACAGCCACAGCACGTCCCGGCCGAACGACCACACCAGCGAGCCGAGGGAGAGGGCTGCCACCGCCAGGTTGGCGGCGTACGGCAGCAGGTCCGCGCCCGCCAGCAGCAGGCAGATGCCCTGCAGCGCGGCGACCGTCTTGCGGGCGAAGGACGGCGGCAGCGGCGCATTCAGCCAGGGGGCGACCCGGGCCGCGGCGACGAAGGCGTAGCGCATGCCTCCGATCAGCAGCACCCACGGGCCGAGCTGCATGGACACGTACACGCTCAGCACCAGGATCAGAAACGCGTCGACCTCCATGTCGAAGCGGGCGCCGAGCGCGGAGGAGGTGCCGGTGCGGCGGGCCACCTTGCCGTCCACGCCGTCCAGCAGGAGGGCCACCGCGGTCAGACCGACCAGCAGGGTGACCGGCGGCGAGCTCTGGAAGGAGTCCGCGACCAGCGCGGTCACCCCGCCGACCAGGGTGGCCCGGCCGAGGGTGACCCGGTTTGCAGGTCCGAACGAGCTGAGCCGGGAGCGGTGCAGGGCGCGGGAGAGGACCGCCCAGGTGGCGAATGCGAAGACCAGTCCCGTCAGCCAGCCGGCCGGCCCCAGGCCGATCACCGTGCCGAGCAGGGCCAGCAGCATTATCTGCACGCCCGCTCCCACAGCGGTCTCCTGCTGGAGCCTCGCGTCATACGTGTTGTTCAGGGCCACCGCACATTCCTCCGGCCGAGTGACAGAGTCGATCAACGCCGCGTACTGTGCGCGGCCAGTGCACTTCTCGGTACGTGAACAACTTCCCGATCGTTCAGGAGGATGCCGATGAACCGGTCGGCCCGCTCGTTCTGGCTCCGCTCGCCGGGGCACGGTGAGCTCCGCGACGTCACCCTCGCGGAGCCCGCCGAGGGCGAGGTTCTGGTCCGCGCGCTCTACTCCGGAGTCAGCCGCGGCACGGAGACCCTGGTCTTCCGCGGCGGCGTGCCGGAGTCCCAACACGCGGTGATGCGGGCGCCGTTCCAGGAGGGCGACTTCCCCGGGCCGGTGAAGTACGGCTACCTGAACGTCGGCGTCGTGGAGGAGGGCCCGCAGGCACTGGTCGGGCGTACGGTCTTCTGCCTGTATCCGCATCAGAGCCGTTACGTCGTTCCGGTGAACGCCGTGACCGTCGTGCCCGAGCGCGTGCCCGCCGGGCGGGCCGTCCTCGCGGGCACCGTGGAGACCGCCGTGAACGCCCTCTGGGACGCGGCGCCCCGGATCGGCGACCGCATCGCGGTGGTCGGCGGCGGCATGATCGGCTGTTCGGTGGCCGCCCTGCTCGCCCGCTTCCCGGGCGTACGGCTGCAGCTGGTCGATGCCGACCCGGCCCGCGCGAAAACCGCCGAGGCTCTCGGCGTGGACTTCGCCGCACCGGCGGACGCCCTCGGCGACTGCGACCTCGTCGTCCACGCCAGCGCCACCGAACCGGGCCTCACCCGTTCCCTGGAACTCCTCGCCGCCGAGGGCACCGTCGTCGAACTGAGCTGGTACGGCGACCGGCGCGTCGCTCTGCCGCTGGGCGAGGCCTTCCACTCGCGCCGGCTCACCGTGCGCAGCAGCCAGGTCGGCACCGTCTCCCCGGGCGCCCGCCCCGGCCGCGGTTACGCCGAACGGATGGCCCTCGCCCTCGACCTGCTCGCCGACCCGGCCCTGGACGCCCTCATCACCGGCGAAAGCACCTTCGAGGAGCTGCCGGAGCTGATGCCACGCCTCGCCGCCGGCGAGATCCCCGCCCTCTGTCACCGCATCAGCTACACCGGCAACGGCCTGACCTGAGAAAAGAGTGAGAGGAGGCTGAACACGGGGAAGCGAAGAGCCGTACTACACGGCAACCCCCGGCAGGGAACCGCCGGGGGCACCAGACGCGCCGCACCTGGAGGGTCGTCCGTTGTTCAGCATCACCGTCCGCGATCACATCATGATCGCCCACAGCTTCCGCGGCGAAGTGTTCGGGCCCGCGCAGCGACTGCACGGCGCCACATTCCTCGTGGACGCCACCTTCCGTCGCGAACAGCTGGACGAGGACAACATCGTCGTCGACATCGGCCTGGCAACCCAGGAACTGGGCGCCGTCGTCGGCGAGCTGAACTACCGCAACCTCGACGACGAGCCCGAGTTCGCCGGGATCAACACGTCGACGGAGTTCCTCGCCAAGGTCATCGCCGACCGGCTCGCCGGACGCGTCCACAAAGGCGCGCTCGGCGAGGGTGCCAAGGGCCTCAAGAACCTCACCGTCACCCTGCACGAGTCGCACATCGCCTGGGCGAGTTACGAGCGTGCCCTGTGACCGATGTGGCCCTGGAGCACACCGAGAAGAAACGGCTGGCCTACGTGCCCGCGCCGTCCCTCGCCGCCGAGAACGTCGGGATCATCCCCATGTCCCTGCGCACCGTGCACTTCGTCATGCCGGGCGGCGTCGACGACCCGGCCGCGCCGAGCGGCGGCAACGCCTACGACCGCCGGGTCTGCCTGGACCTGCCGGGGTTCGGCTGGCAGGCCGTGCGGCACGCCGTGCCCGGCAGCTGGCCGCGTCCCGCCCGGTCCGACCGTGACGTGCTCGCCCGCACCCTGCGGGAACTGCCGGACGACACCGTTGTCCTGCTGGACGGTCTGGTCGCCTGCGGCGTCCCGGAGGTCGTCGTCCCCGAGGCCGAACGCCTCAGGCTCGCGGTGCTGGTGCATCTGCCGCTCGGCGACGAGACCGGCCTGGCCGCGGCCGTGGCCGCCGACCTCGACGCCCGGGAGCGGACGGTGCTGCGGGCCGTGCCCGCGGTGATCGCCACCAGCGACTGGGCGGTCCGCCGCCTCGTCTCCCACCACGGCCTCGCCCCCGACCGCGTGCATGTCGCCGCCCCCGGCGCCGACATCGCACCCCTCGCGCCCGGCACCGACGGCGTCTCCCGGCTGCTGTGCGTCGCCGCCGTCACCCCGCGCAAGGGCCAGCACCGGCTGGTGGAGGCGCTGGCCACGGTGACCGAACTGCCGTGGACCTGTGAGTGCGTCGGCGGGCTGACCAACGACCCGGAGTACGTCGCCCACCTGCGCGCTCTGATCCGCGAGCACGGTCTCCAGGACCGGCTGCGGCTCGCGGGACCGCAGGCCGGCGCCGGACTCGACGCCGCCTACGCGGCGGCCGACCTGATGGTCCTCACCTCGTACGCGGAGACGTACGGCATGGCGATCACCGAGGCGCTCGCCCGCGGTGTTCCGGTGCTGGCGACCGACGTCGGCGGTGTCCCCGAGGCCGTCGGCCGCGCCCCCGACGGCGGCGTCCCCGGCATCCTCGTCCCGCCGGAGGACCCCGCCGCACTCGCCGCCGAACTGCGCGGCTGGTTCGGCGAACCCGACGTACGCCGCCGTCTGAAGGCCGCCGCCCGCAGCCGGCGCGCGGCCCTCGACGGCTGGGCGGCCACCGCCCGCAGCCTGGCCGGAGTCCTCGGCCGGCTCCCTGAGACACCGAGGAGGGCGGCATGAGCGACACCAGGACCGTGACCGACGGGATCCCGGCCCAGCCCGGGCCCAGTGAGGCGGAGTTCGCACGTGGCAGCGAGGAGCCGGTGAGCGGCGTCGATCCCCTGGACGCCGACCCGGCAGAGGTCATCGCCGGAGCCGGCCCCCTTGCCAGGCCCGGTGAGCGGGCCACCGTGCGGCTGCGGGACGGCGCGGAAGAGGACTCACCGCGGTACGCGCCCGAGTGGCTGCAGTTGCGGGAAGGGGCCGACGCGGCCGCCCGCGCACAGGAGTTGCTCGAACCGCTGCGGATCCGGCTGGCCGATCTGCCGGGCCGGACGGGCGGACTGGTCGTGCACGACCTGGGCTGCGGCACCGGCTCGATGGGCCGCTGGCTCGCGCCCCGCCTGGACGGCGCCCAGCACTGGGTGCTGCACGACCGTGACCCGTACCTGCTGCACTTCGCCGCCGTGGCCTCCCCGCGCTCCGCCGCCGACGGCGGCCGGGTCTCCGTCGAGACCCGCCGCGGCGACGTCGCCCGGCTCACCCCGGACGCGCTGACCGGGGCCTCCCTGGTGACGGCCTCGGCACTGCTGGACGTCCTCACCCGCGAGGAGATCGGGACCCTCGCCGCCGCCTGCGCCGGAGCGGGCTGCCCGGCCCTGCTCACGCTGTCCGTCGCCGGACGTGTCGAACTCGGCCCGTCCGACCCGCTGGACGCCGAGATCACCGAGGCGTTCAACGCCCACCAGCGCCGTGGCGGACTGCTCGGGCCGGACGCGGTCACGGAGGCCTGCGAGGCGTTCGCCGAGCGCGGGGCGACCGTGCACGTGGTTCCGAGCCCGTGGCGGCTCGGCCCCGCGGAGTCCGCGCTGACCGCCCAGTGGCTGCGGGGCTGGGTGGGCGCGGCCGTCGAGCAGCGGCCCGAGCTGCGCGAGCCCGCCGAGCGCTATCTCCGCGAACGCCTGGCCGCCTGCGCGGCCGGTGAGTTGCGGGCCGTGATCCAGCACAGCGACCTGCTGGCGCTGCCCCGGCCGGCGAGCGCGGCGTCATGAGCGGGCAGGCGACGCTTCGTACGGCACGGGCGGGACGGGATGCGCGCGTGATGCCACCCCTGGGCGGTACGGATGCGCGTGCGCGCGGCACGGGATCGGCACTCGTGCCTGCCCCCGATGCCGCAACCGCACTGCTGGACCCGCCCGTCGGCGAGGCGGCGCCTGCGCACACGCCCGGGCCCACGGGAGGCGGCATCCGCGGCTCCGTTCGCTCCCGCCTCGACGCCCGCGCCGTTCGCACCCATTTCGGGACGGTCGCCGGCACGGTCATCCTCGCCGCCCTCCTGTGGCGGCTGGGCACGGGGGTGCTCCTCGACGGGCTGCGGCGGATCGACACGGTGACGCTGCTGGCGGCCCTGGGCGTCGGCGTGGTCACCACCGTGTTCAGCGCGTGGCGCTGGCAGTTGGTGGCCCGGGGACTGCGCATCCGGCTGCCGCTGGGCGCCGCGGTGGCCGACTACTACCGGGCGCTGTTCCTGAACGCGGCTCTGCCCGGCGGGGTTCTGGGCGATGTGCACCGGGCGGTCCGGCACGGGCAGAGCGCCGGTGACCTGCGGCGCGGGGTGAAGGCCGTGGTCCTGGAGCGGGTTGCCGGACAGATCGCGCTCACCGTGTTCGGCGCGGTGGCACTGCTGACCCTTCCGTCGCCCGTCCGGGACGACGTCCGCACCTTCGCCCCGGTGACGGCCCTCGCCGGGGCGGGCGCGCTCGCCGTCGTCCTCGCCGTCCGTATGAACCGCGCGGCCTCCGGCCGGGGCGGCGCCCTGCGCAGGGTCCTCGGCGAGGCGCGTCAGGGGCTGTTGTCCCGTCAGGCCGGGCCCGGTGTCGCGCTGTCCTCGGCCGTCGTCCTGGCCGGCCACCTCGCCATGTTCGTCGTGGCGGCCCGGGTCGCCGGATCCGCCGCCTCCGTGGCGGTGCTGCTCCCGCTCGCTGTCCTCGCCCTGGTGGCCATGGGCGTGCCGCTGAACGTCGGCGGCTTCGGCCCCCGCGAGGGCGTCACCGCCTGGGCGTTCGGCGCCGCGGGGCTCGGCGCGAGCAGCGGAGTGGCGGTGGCCGTCGTGTACGGCGTGCTGAGCTTCGTGGCGAGCCTGCCCGGTGCCGTCGTCCTCGTCGTCCGCTGGTACACCGGGCTGCGCGGCTACCCCAGGACGTCCCCGTCCCCGTCCTCGTTCCCGTCGCCGTCGGCGGAGGTCAGCAGCGCGAAAATCGCGCCGAAGGATTCCGCCAGGCTCGCCAGCAGTTCCTTCCCCTTTTCCGCCGACCCCAGGGAAGGACGGCCGATGACGCCCGATTCGGTATAGGCGGACATTCCCACGGTGAGCAGATGACGACGGTCGTCCGCGGTGAAATCGGCGGACTCGTATCCAGGGCGGATGAATTCGGGATGAGCGTGCAGCAGAATGGAGGTCTCGATTTCCCCCGCGTGCATGTCGGTCAGCAGCGAAGTGCGCACCCCCGCCCGCTGCCGTGCCTCCTCCCAGTCCTCGGCGGCCGGGAACAGCGCCGCCTTCTCCCCGCGCGCGGACGCCTCCTGGACGACGTTGCCCAGCACGTAGTTGCCGCCGTGCCCGTTGACCACGACGAGCGCGTCGACACCGGAGCGGCGCAGCGACGCCGCGATGTCCCGGACCACCGCATGGAGGGTCACGGAGGAGATGCTGACGGTCCCCGGCCAGGCCGCGTGCTCGTGCGAGCAGGAGACCGTCACCGGAGGAAGGAGGTGCACCGGGTATGCCTCGGAGATCTCCCGCGCCACGGCACAGGCGATCAGCGTGTCGGTCGCCAGCGGAAGGAAGGGGCCGTGCTGCTCGAAGCTGCCCACGGGAAGGACCGCGACCTGTGCTGACACGCCCGCCCCCCGCAGCCGTACGTCTTCCGTGGTGTCCGCCGGCACCAGCCCGTATGCCGTCCCGCGCGCGCCCGAACCACTCATCTTTTCCCGGCCCTTCGTCTCTGCTTAGGAATCAGATCATGACAGAAAACATCGGCGTCCTCGGCAAGAAGTCCCCGCGGCGTTCGGGCGCGGAGCGCGTGGTGAATGCCCCGCTGCCCACCGTGTACGGGAAATTCCAGGCGATCGGCTACCTGGACCATGACCGAGGTGACGAGCAAGTCGCCCTCGTCTACGGCGAGATCGGCGCCGAGAACGTACTGACCCGGCTGCATTCCGAGTGCCTGACCGGGGACGCGTTCGGCTCCCAGCACTGCGAGTGCGGCGACCAGCTGGCCTCGGCGCTGCGCGCGGTGGTCGCCGAAGGCAGCGGCATCGTCGTCTACTTGAGGGGCCACGAAGGCCGTGGCATCGGCCTGCTGGCGAAGCTGCGCGCGATGGCCCTGCAGGCGGAGGGTCTGGACACGGTCGAGGCGAACCTGGCGCTCGGCCTGCCGGTCGACGCCCGCGACTACGGTGTCGCCGCCGAGATCCTGCACGACCTCGGTGTGCGCTCGGTCCGGCTGATGTCCAACAACCCGCGCAAGCGGGAGGCGCTGGTGCGGCACGGCATCCAGGTCGCCGAGCAGGTGCCGCTGCTGATCGAGCCGTGCGAGAGCAACATCACGTATCTGCGGACCAAGCGGGAGCGGATGGACCACATCCTGCCCCATCTGGACGCGGTCGCGCACGGCTCCTGATTCGGCGGGCTGCCGTCCGGACAGGATCAGGGGATGACCGACGACGTCCTCTTCCTCTCCGGCGCCGAAGTGACGCGGCTGCTCGGCGCGGACGCGGCGATCGCCTCGCAGCGGGCGGCCTTCACCGCACTCGGCACGGGCGAGGCCGACCTGCCCGGGAAGATCATGGAGGCCAGCCGCTTCGACGACAGCGTGGTTTTCGCGTACGTCTCCCGGCTGTCCGAGGACACCGGGGCGGTGGCGAAGTTCGGCAGCGTCAACCCGGGCAACGCGGCGGCCGGGCTGCCCACCGTGCACGCGGTCGTCACCGCGCTGGACCCCGGCACCGGCCGGCTCGCCGCCGTCCTGGACGGGACGGCCGTGACCACGCTGCGCACGGCCGCGGGCAGCGCCGTGGCCGTGGACGTCCTCGCCGTGCCCGGCCGCGCGGAACTGGCCCTGCTCGGCTCCGGCACCCAGGCCCTCGCCCACGCCCGCATGATCGCCCGGGTGCGCCAGGTGACGGCGGTACGGCTGTGGAGCCCCACCCTGAGCCGCCGCACCGCCGCCGCGGACGCCGTCGCCGCCGAACTCGGCGTCCCCGTCAGGGCGGTGGACAGCGCCGAGGAGGCCGTGACCGGCGCTGCGGTGGTCGCCGCCTGCACGCTCAGCACGACCCCCGTGGTACGTGGCACCTGGCTGGCGCCCGGCTGCACGGTGGTCAGCGTCGGCTCCTTCGAGCCCACCCGCCGCGAGGTCGACACCGAGGTCGTACGGCGGGCCGCAGCCGTCGTCGTGGACGACGCCGAGACGGCGGCCGGGCACGCCGGGCCGGTCGTGGACGCCCTGCGCGACGGGCTGCTCGCCCCCGGCGGCCTCGTCCCGCTGGGCGAGGTGCTCACCGGGCGGCGCGCCGCCCGCACCGCGCCGCAGGACATCGTCTACTACAACAGCGTCGGACTCGGTATCCAGGACGCCGCGGCGGCCTGGGCCGTGATCCGCGCCGCGAAGGAGGCAGCCGCGTGAGCCTTCAGGCCCGGGTGGTCATCGTCGGCGGCGGGGTGATGGGGACGAGCATCGCCTACCACCTGGCGCGTGCCGGCGTGCGTGACGTCGTCCTGGTCGAACGGGACGAACTCGCCGCCGGATCCACCTCCAGAGCCGCGGGCGGGGTGCGGGCGCAGTTCTCCGACGAGCTGAACATCCGGCTCGGCGCGCGCAGCCTGGAGGCCTTCGGCCGGTTCGAGGAGGAGGTCGGCCAGGACATCGGGCTGCACCGGGTCGGCTATCTGTTCCTGCTGTCCACACCGGAGCAGGTCGCCTCCTTCGAGGCGGGCGTCCGGCTGCAGAACTCCCTCGGCGTGCCCAGCCGCATGCTCACCCCGCAGGAGGCCCGCCGGCTGTCCCCGCTGATCACCACCGACGGTCTGCTGGCCGCCGCCCACTCCCCGGACGACGGCCACTGCACGCCCGAGGCTGTCGTCCAGGGCTATGCGGCGGCCGCCCGCGCGCACGGCGCCCGCATCCTGCGCCACACCGAGGTGACCGGTATCGAACTGCACGGCGACACCATCACCGCCGTGAGCACCACCCTCGGCCGTATCACCACCGACACGGTGATCTGCGCGGCCGGAGCCTGGTCCAGGACGGTCGGTGCCATGGTGGGCGTGGATCTGCCGGTACTGCCCCTGCGCCGCCAGATCGCCGTCACCGTACCGGTGCCGGGCCTGCCGCCCGCGCTCCCCATGACCATCGACTTCACCACCAGCCTCTACTTCCACGCCGAGGGCCCCGGCCTGCTGCTCGGCATGTCCGACCCGGACGAGAAGCCGGGCTTCGCCACCGACACCCACGACCGGTGGATCCCCCGTTTGTGCGACGCGATGCGGGAGCGTGCCCCCGCCCTGCTCGACCTGCGCCGCACCGGCGGCTGGGCCGGGCTGTACGAGAACACCCCCGACCACAACGCCCTGATCGGCGAGGCGGCTTCACCCTCCCGCTTCCTGTACGCGACCGGTTTCTCCGGCCACGGCTTCCTGCAGGGACCCGCCGTGGGCGAGATCGTCCGCGACCTGTACCTGGGCCGCGTACCCTTCCTGGACGTCCGCCCCCTGAGGGCCGGCCGGTTCGCGGCCGACGCCCCGCGCCCGGAGGCCAACCTGGTATGACCGAACTCCATCTGTGGCTGCGCCACGAGGCCCGTACCACCGAGCGGCGTACGCCGGTCGTTCCCGCCGACGCCCGCCGCCTGACCGACGGCGGGGTGCGTCTGACCGTCGAGGAGTCCCCGCAGCGGATCTTCCCCGTCGAGGAGTACGAGGCGGCCGGCTGCCGGCCCGCTCCCGCCGGCTCCTGGGTGTCGGCACCACCGGACGCCGTGATCCTAGGACTCAAGGAACTACCGGACGAGCCGGCGCTATTGACCCATCGCCACATCTTCTTCGGGCACGCCTACAAGCAGCAGCCGGGTGCGGCGGAGCTGCTGCGCCGGTTCGCGGCCGGGGGAGGGGCGCTGCTGGACCTGGAGTACCTGGTGGACGAGAACGGTCGCAGGCTGGCCGCCTTCGGCTTCTGGGCGGGCTATCTGGGTGCCGCGCTCGCCGTGCTCCAGCACCGGGGCCGGCTGACGGCGCCGCTGCGGCCCACCACCAAGGAGGACCTGGACGCCGCCCTCGAACCCGCCGCCGGGGAATTCACGGCTCTCGTCGTCGGCGCGCTGGGCCGCAGCGGCCGGGGCGCCTCGGCCGCCCTCGACACCGCCGGGGTGGCCGCGACCCACTGGGACCTCGCCGAGACCCGCGACCTCGACCGCCGCGCGCTGCTCGGGCACGACCTGATGGTCAACGCGGTCCTCGCCTCCACCCCCGTCCCGCCCTTCCTGCGGGAGGCGGACCTCGACGACCCGGCCCGCCGCCTGCGCACCCTGTGCGACGTCACCTGCGACGTCGGCTCCCCGCTGAACGTCCTGCCCGTCTACGACCGCACCACCGACTGGACGGATCCCGTGCGCCGCCTGCGCGAGGAGCCGCCGCTTGACCTCATCGCCATCGACAACCTGCCCTCGCTGCTGCCCCGGGAGTCCAGCACCGACTTCTCCGCGGCGCTGGTGCCCCGGTTGTTCCACGTCGGTGCTCCCGGCCCGTGGGGGCGCTGCCTCGACCGGTTCCACCAGGCCTGCCGTGAACTCGGCATCGCAGAAGGGGAGTTCCGTGATGACTGACCGTGTCCCGGCGTCCGGCACCGTCCACTGGATCGGTGCCGGACTGTCCACCGGCAGCGGACTGGCCGCGCTGTGCGAGAGAGCCGAGCGGGTACGGCTGTGGCACCGCACCGAGGAACGCGCGGCCGCCGCCCTCGCCGGCCTGGGCCTGACCGGACGCGCCGAGCCCCGCGCGTTCACCCTGCCCGCGCTCGCTGCCGAACTGGCCCCCGGGGACGTCGTCGTGTCGATGCTGCCCGCGCCCGAACACGCCGGGCTCCTGTCCGCCTGTGCGGGCGCGCGTGCCCACTTCGCCTGCTCCAGCTATGTCTCGCCCGAGGTGCTTGAGCAGGTGCCCGCCGCCGAGGCGGCCGGGCTGGTCGTGCTCACCGAGGCAGGCCTGGACCCGGGCATCGACCACCTCTTCGCGCACAGCCTCATCGGCAGGGCGCGCACGGAGATCGGCGCCGACACCCCGGCCACCTACCGGCTCACCTCCTACTGCGGCGGTGTCCCGGCGGTCCCGAACGACTTCCGCTACCGGTTCAGCTGGGCACCCCTCGGCGTCCTCAACGCCCTGCGCTCGCCCGCCCGTTACCTGGAGGACGGTGACGAGACCACCTCCGTCAGGCCCTGGCAGGCGACCCGCCCGCACATCCTCGACGGGGAGACCTTCGAGGCCTACCCCAACCGGGACAGCATCCCCTTCATCGCGCAGTACGGGCTCCCGGCCGCCTGGACCCCGCGCACCTTCGTCCGGGGCACCCTGCGCCTGGACGGCTGGCGGAAGGCGTGGGAGCCGGTCTTCGAGCAACTGGGGGCAGGCGACGACGAGCGCATCACCGCCCTGGCCAGGGAGCTGGCGGCCGCCCACCCGACGACGGACGAGGACCGCGACCGCGTGGTGCTGTCCGTGTCCCTGGAGGTCGAGACCGGCCCGGACCGCACCTGGACGGGCAGCTACCTCCTCGACCTCGTGGGCGACACCGAGGAGTCGGCGATGGCCCGCTGCGTCTCCCGGCCCCTCGCCCTCGGCGTCCGCCACATCCTCGACGGCGGCTTGCCGGCCGGACTGAACCGGGCGGCGGAGACGGCACGGCGCTCGGACTCGTGGCTCGCCGAACTCGCCGCGGAGGGACTGCGCTTCACGCTGCGGCTGGGTCAGTAGATCACCAGGGAGACGCCGCAGAGACCGAGTCCGGAGTCCGCGGCAAGGCGCCACATGCGCAACGGGCCGTCCAGGACGGACTCCTCCTCGGCGCCATGACCGAGCCAGTCCCGCCGCTCTGCGGCGGCCCGTTCGCCGGGGTCGAACGTCAGCGCTTGTCCGACCCTCGGCAGGGTCTCGCGCACCTCGGCGGAGGTGAGCAGGAAGTTGCCGCACCAGCCGGGCAGCAGGACGGCCCGCGCCGGTCCGACGGCGTGGAGGAAGGACAGGACCGCCCAGTCCTTGCTCTGCACCGAGAGGAACAGACGGTCTCCGATGTCCTCCTGGCCCCACACGTCGTCCAGCATGCAGAACGGGTCGTCGGCGGACAGCCCGTCGTACATCTTCTGGACGTGGTCGCCCCCACTGATCAAGTCCAGGAACTCCTGGGAGGGCCCGGAGGGCCAGGTGCCCCCGGTCGTCCAGCGTTCCCACCGCTGCCGGGCGAGCGGCTCGCCGCGCTCCGCCTCGATCAGCGGCAGGAAGCGCGGTGCCAGTTCCCCGATGAAGGTGTCGTCATGGGCGCTGATGCTCCAGGCGCTGGTGATTCCCATGGGACGGGACCGTAGCCGAGCCCTCAGTCCACCAGCGCCTCGTGCACCAGACGCCGCAGCTCCGGGAAGACCTTCAGTGTCTTCGGCCGTACCTGGGTCATGAACTGCACGGTCAGATCGTGGCTCGGATCGACCCAGAAAGCGGTGGTGGCCACGCCGGTCCAGCCGTAGGTGCCGAGGCCCTGCGGGGCCAGGGTGCGGGCCGGGTCGACGACGACGGAGACGTTGAAGCCGAAGCCGAGGCCCTCGTTGCCTCGATCCTGGTGTGCGGGGGCCCCGAAGGAGCGCAGGCCGGCGCCGCCGGGCAGCTGGTTCCGGGTCATCAGGCCGAGCGTGTGCGACGACAGCAGCCGGGTGCCGTCCAGCTCGCCGCCGCGGCGCAGCATCTCCATGAACCGGTGGAAGTCCCGCGCCGTGGCGACCATGCCGCCGCTGCCGGACAGGAACCGCGGCCGGCCCCGCACCGGCAGCCCCGGGATCGGCGCGATGCCGCCGTCCTCCGTCTCGCCGTACAACTCGGACAGCCGCTCGGCCTGTTCGGGGGTGATGTGGAAGCCGGCGTCGGTCATACCGAGCGGGCGGAAGATCCGCTCGGCGAAGTACTCGTCCAACGGCTGCCCGGAGACCACCTCGATCACCCGGCCCAGCACGTTGGAGGCGACCGAGTAGTTCCACTGCGTACCCGGCTCGAACTGCAGCGGCAGGCGCGCGTACACCTCCATCGTCCGCGCGAGGTCGGCGCCCGGCGGCACCGAAGACTCGAGACCGGCCGCGCGGTACAGGGCGTCCACGGGGTGTTTGTAGTAGAAGCCGAAGGTCAGGCCGGAGGTGTGGGTGAGCAGATGCCGGATCAGGATCGGTCCGCCGGCCGGACGGGTGCGCACCTCGGTGCCCGAACCACTCTCGTACACGCGGGGGTTGGCGAATTCCGGCAGGTGCCGGTCGACCGGGTCGTCCAGGGACAGCCGGCCTTCCTCCACCAGTTGCAGCACCGCGACCGCGGTGACGGGCTTGGTCATGGAGTAGATCCGCCACAGGGTGTCCGTCTCGACCGGCAGTCCGGCCGCGAGGTCCCGGTGGCCGTGCGTGGTGAGGTGGGCGACCCGGCCGCCACGGGCCACGGACACCAGACAGCCGGGCAGGCGTCCTTCGTCGACGTAACGGGCGAAGTGCCGGTCGAGGCGGTGCAGGGCCCCTGCGTCCAGCCCGGCCTCGCCCGGGTCGACTTCCTGTCGCAGCTGTGCCATCGCTCTCCTCGGGTCGCGTCGAACGCGTGCGCCCTGGCGAGCCACCCGCCGCGACGCACACCTCATCGTCCCGCAGGAACCCCGGCACGGGCCCGCTCATCAGGGGTGTCTGTGATCGAAGTGACGCCCGTACCGGGCAGCGCGCGGGCCGCCGGCACGGCGACGGCGGCGACGGCGGCGAGTGCGAGCAGCGCCGTCCGTGGCCCCGCGCCCATCAGCGCCGTGCCCGCGGCCACGCCGAGCACCGGCCCGACGTTGAGCGCGGTCTGCTGGAGTCCGCCCGCCACGCCGGCCACCGCCACCTCCGCGTGCCGTACGACGACATGGGTGCCCGTCACCATCACCGTGCCGAACCCGGCACCCAGCAGCGCGAAGGCACAGCCCTGGGCGAGTGCGCCGGTGGCCCCGGACAGGACGGCGACGCCGAGCGCGAGCACCGCGGTGGCCGCTGCCGCCGTCCGCCGCGCGCCCACCCGGCGCAGCAGCACCGGGCACAGCGGAGCGGACAGCACCATCAGCACCGCCAACGGCAGGCTGCGCAGGGCGCTGTGGAACGGGTCGAGACCGAGCCGGCGCTGCAGCACGTACGTCTCGACGAACAGGGTGCCGAACAGCGAGGCCGACACGGCGACCAGCAGGCCGAGTGCCGCCCCGACGGCCGGCGAGCCGATCACCTCGGGGGGCAGCAGCGGCCGGGCGACCCTCCGTTCGTGCCGTACGAAGGCGGCACAGGCGAGCCCGGCACCGCCGAGCCCGGCGGCGAGGACCGTACCGGAGGTGGGCAGCGCGACCAGGGTCTGCACGAGACAGGCCAGCGTCACGGCGAGGAGCAGCGCCCCCGGCAGGTCCAGCGGGGTACGGGAAGCGGGCGGACGGTCCGGTCCGGCCGGTACCAGTGCCACCAGTCCGATGCCCACGGCCGGCAGCACGCCGAGGAGGAACACCGCCCGCCAGCCCGGCCCGCTCACCAGCGCCCCGCCGACCAGCGGCCCCGCTGCCGCCGCCAGACCGATCGCACTGGTGCGCACCGCCAGCGGCATCGCCAGCCGGTCCGGCGGGAAGGCGGCCCGCAGCATCCCCAGCGTGGCCGGCTGCAGCAGGGCCCCGAAAACGCCCTGCGCCAGGCGCAGCCCGATCACCCAGCCGATCGAGGGCGCCAGTGCGACGCCCGCCGACGCGGCGCCGAACCCCAGCATGCCGAGCGCGAACATCCGCCGCTGCCCGTACCGGTCGCCGAGCCGCCCGGCGAACACCAGCAGGCTCGCCACGGCCACGAGATAGGCGGTACTGGTCCATTGCACCTGTGCGAACGACGCGTGCAGCGCCCGTTGCAGGGAGGGCTGGGCGACCGTGAGGACCGTGCCGTCCAGGGCGACGAGGACGGCGCCCACCACGCTGCTCACCAGCGTCAGCCGGCGGTTCACCGCCCGCCCTCCGGGCCCAGATGGGCGAGCAGGGCCGCATCCAGCAGCGGCCCGAAGTCCTCGTCACCGGTGGCGAACCGGAGACTGCCCCAGCGCCACAGCTGGGCGATGCCGTGCAGGTTCCCCCACAGGGCGCCGGCCGCGTGCCGGGCGTCCGCCTCGGGACGGACCCGCCCGACGAGGTCCGCGAGCAGTCCGAAGAGCGGCAGACTTGTCTCACGCAGCCCCAGGTGGCCGCTCTCCAGCAGATCATGACGGAACATCAGCTCGTACATGCCGGGGTTGTCCAGGGCGAACTCCAGGTAGGCGCGGGCCAGTGCCGCCACCTGTGTGCGTGGATCGCCACCGCCGGCGAGCACCGGCCGGACCCGGTCGCCGAGATCGGCGAACCCCCGTCGGGCGATGGCGGAGAGCAGTTCCAGATGGGTGGGGAAGTAGCGGCGCGGCGCCCCGTGCGAGACCCCCGCGCGCCGGGCGATCTCCCGCAGCGTCAGCGCCTGGACGCCCTCGGAGGCCACCAGTTCCACACCGACGTCGATCAGACGGGTCCGCAGACCCGTCTCGGATTCACTCATAGACACTGTCTACCAGGCGGTGGTAGACAGTGTCTACTGATGACTTCGGTCGGGGGAATGCCCGGCCCTCCGTGCCAGTTGACGCTTCTATGACCCAGGACCCGACGCAGGACGCACTGCTCAAGCTGCTCTCCGGGACGCGAGGCGGGGTGCTGGTCACCCTCAAGAGCGACGGCCGCCCCCAGCTGTCCAATGTCAGCCACGCCTACTACCCCGACGAGCGAGTCATCCGGATCTCCGTCACCGACGACCGCGCCAAGACCCGCAATCTCCGCCGCGATCCCCGCGCCTCCTATCACGTCACCAGCCAGGACCGCTGGGCGTACACGGTCGCCGAGGGCCTGGCCGAGCTGTCGCCGGTCGCCCGCGATCCGCACGACGAGACCGTCGAGGAGCTGATCCGGCTCTACCGGGACGTCCTCGGCGAGCACCCGGACTGGGACGACTACCGGGCCGCCATGGTCCGCGACCGCCGGCTGGTGCTGCGGCTGCCCGTCGAGCGGGCCTACGGCGTCCCGAAGGGCTGACCTACGGAGCCTCGGCGGTCCGTGCCTCGATCGCCCGCAGCACCGCGACCATGTCCTGGCCGCCGTACCCCTGGGCCACCGTCTCCTCGAACAGGGTGTGGCAGATGTCGAGCAGTGGCGAGGCCAGATGCGCCTTGCGGGCCGCCTCCGCGATGAGCCGGTTGTTCTTCAGTACGTCCAGGGCGCCCGCCTGCACGGCGAAGTCCCGCTCGCGCAGCTTGGGCGCCTTCATCCGGGAGACCCCGCTGGCCATGGGGCCCGCGTCCAGCACATCCAGGAACAACCCCCGGTCCAGACCCCGCCGTTCGGCGAAGTGGAAGGCCTCGGTCAGCCCGGTCACCAGCGTGATCAGGAACAGGTTCACGGACAGCTTCATCAGCAGCGCGGCCGGCGCCGGGCCGCACACGAACGTCTCCCGGCACAGGGGCGCGAGCAGCGGTCGTACGACCTCCACGGCGGACTCCTCGCCGGCCAGCATGGCCACCAGCTGCCCCTGCTCGGCCGGCACCCGGGACCCGGAGACGGGCGCCTCGACGTACCGGCCGCCCGCCGCGCGCACGTCGGTCTCCAGCGAGTGGGAGTACTCGGGAGAGGTCGTGCCCATGTGGACCACGACGCGTCCGGCGACCCGCGCGGCGAGAGCGGGCGTGCCGCGGCCGAGGACGGTGTCGACCGCCGTCTCGTCGGCGAGCATCAGCAGTACCACCCCCGCCCGCGCGAACACCTCGTCGGCGTCCGACGCGACCTGCGCACCGGCCGCGCGCAGCGGCTCGGCCCGCTCCGGTGTCCGGTTCCACACCACGAGGGGGGTGCCGGACGCCGCCAGGCGCAGTGCCATGGGCCTGCCCATCACTCCGAGACCGATGAAACCGACGTTCACGGGGGCCGCCTCTCACTCGACGAGCCGACTATGACCGCTGTCATAGTAGCCTCGCTTATGACGTCGGTCATAGAGTGGCGGCGAGGGTGAGCGGAGGTCGGTCATGACGGAGTCACGCCACGGCCCGCGCGAGCGGATGGTGTTCAGCGCGGCCCAGCTGATCCGGCGCGACGGGGTCGGCGCCACCGGCATGCGGGATGTCGCCACCCACGCCGGAGCCCCGCGAGGCTCGCTCCAGCACTACTTCCCGGGCGGCAAGGAACAGCTCGTCAACGAGGCCGTGGCCTGGGCCGGCCGGTACGCCGGCAAGCGCGTCGCCCGCTTCCTCGCGGGCCTGGACGAGCCGACGCCGAGCGGCCTGTTCGCGGCGATGGCCGCCCAGTGGACCCACGAGTACGAGACGGACGGCTTCGCGGGCGGCTGCCCCGTCGCCGCCGCGACCGTGGACCGCGCCTCGGCGGACGCCTCCACCCGCGAGGCGGTGGCCGCCGCCTTCGCGACCTGGCGAGGGCCGGTCGCCGAGGCCCTGACCGGTATGGGCGTCCCCGCGGGCCGCGCAGACTCCCTCGCCACGCTCATGATCAGCACCCTGGAGGGCGCGATCCTGATGGCCCGCGCCGAACAGGACGTGCGCCCGCTGACGACCGCGGTGCGCGAACTCGGGCCGCTGCTCGACACCGCGGTGGCCCCCTCCTCGTGAATCCCGGCGCGGTGGTGCTTGTTCCGCATGGGATCCCGCACTAGCCTCCGCGCGTGATCAATGGGGCACATGTGGTGATCTACAGCCGGGACGCCGAAGCCGACCGGGCCTTTCTGCGGGACGTCCTCGGGTGGGCGCACGTAGACGCGGGCCGTGGATGGCTGATCTTCCAGGCGCCGCCCGCGGAGGTGGCCTGCCATCCCACGGACGGCGACCCGTCGCACGAGCTGATGCTGATGTGCGACGACCTGGACGCGACCCGGCAGCAACTCGCCGAGAAGGGCGTGGAGTTCGCGCAGGCGGTGGAGGAGGCGCGCTGGGGCCGGATCACCGCGCTCCGGCTGCCGGGCGGCGGCCGCCTCGCCCTGTACGAGCCGCGCCACCCACGGCCGTAGCGCGCCCCACAGCCGGTCCTGGCCCGCTGGGGTGGTGCGCCCGCGCTTCCGTGCGCCCGCGTTTCCGCCGGGCCGAGAGGCCGTGCGCGCGGCGGTCAGCCCGCGGCCCGCTCCGCGGTGAGGTAGGCGATCACCATGTCGCCGAGCATGGTCCGGTAGTGCGCGCGCCTTGCCGGGTCCACCAGGTCGCGGCCGAACAGCGTGCCGAAGGTGTGCCGGTTGGCGACCCGGAAGAAGCAGAACGAGCTGATCATCGCGTGCAGGTCGACCGCGTCCACATCGGCCGTGAACAGCCCGGCCTCCCGCCCGGCGGCCAGGATCCGGCGGATTACGTCCAGTGCCGGCGAACCGATCCGGCCGAGCTTCCCGGAGGCGGCGATGTGCTCGGCGCCGTGGATGTTCTCGATGCTGACCAGACGGATGAAATCCGGGTGCCGCTCATGGTGGTCGAACGTCAGCTCGGCAAGGCGCCGGATCGACGCGACCGGGTCCAGGTGCTCGACGTCCAGCCGCTGCTCGGCGTCCCGGATCGCGCCGTACGCCCGCTCCAGCACGGCCGTGAACAGCTGCTCCTTGCCGCCGAAGTAGTAGTAGATCATCCGCTTGGTGGTGCGGGTGCGGGCCGCGATCTCGTCCACCCGGGCGCCGTCGTAGCCGGCCCGTGCGAACTCCTGGGTGGCCACGTCGAGGATCTCGGCCTTGGTGCGGGCGGCGTCACGTGTCCGTCCGCCGGGGCGCACCGGTTCATCGACGCTGGTCATCGGCTTCCTTCGGGCCATGGTGCGGGCGGGCGGGTCGCTCACGCGCGTGCCGGTGATTGTAGAAGCAGGGCCCGTCGCCGCCCATGGGTCTTCCCCAGGGTCCGTGCGACCGATGTGTCCGACGTGCTGGTGGCGCGACCGGCCGTCCTGGGCACCCCGTGCCGACCGCAGACCGCCCACGCCCGGGCACCCGACCCGGCCGCCGCACCACTGCGGCCCGGGTCCCACAGGGTGACCCGGGCCGCAGTCAGGGCTGTCACAGGCGTCTGTTCCACTCGGCGATCACGGGCCGCCCGTGCTCCGTGGACAGCCGGCTCACCGTGCCGGTCGCCAGCTGGAACAGCCGGCCCTCGGCGGGCGGCAGACCCAGCCGGCGGGCGGCGAGCACCCGCAGGAAGTGGGCGTGTGCGACCAGGATCACGTCACCGGTGTCCGTGGCGAGGGCCGGCTCCACCCGGGCCAGCACCCGGTCGGCGCGCGCCCCGATCTCCTCGGGCGACTCGCCGGGATGACCCTCGGGGCCGGGCGGCACGCCATCGGTCCACAGGTCCCAGCCGGGGCGGGCGCGATGAATGTCGACCGTGGTGACGCCCTCGTAGCCGCCGTAGTCCCACTCGTGCAGATCGGGGTCGGGTACGGCCGCGGTGAGGCCGGCCAGCTCGGCGGTGCGTATCGCGCGGCCCAGCGGGCTGGTCAGCGCGAGGGCGTAGGTCCGTTCGGTGAGCAGCGCGGCGAGGGACTTGGCCTGTTCCTCGCCGTGCGTGGTGAGGGGCAGGTCGGTCCGGCTGGTGTGCCGGCCCGACACGCTCCACTCCGTCTCGCCGTGGCGGACCAGCAGAAGGTCCCCCACGGCTGCTCAGTCCTTCTTCTCTACGGCGTGCCCGCCGAACTGGTTGCGCAGCGCGGCGATCATCTTCATCTGCGGCGAGTCGTCCTGCCGGGAGGCGAACCGGGCGAACAGGGACGCGGTGATCGCGGGCAGCGGCACCGCGTTGTCGATGGCCGCCTCGACCGTCCAGCGGCCCTCGCCGGAGTCCTCCGCGTAGCCGCGCAGCTTGTGCAGGTGCTCGTCCTCGTCCAGGGCGTTCACCGCGAGGTCCAGCAGCCACGAGCGGATGACCGTGCCCTCCTGCCAGGAGCGGAACACCTCGCGCACGTTGTCCACCGAGTTGACCTTCTCCAGCAGCTCCCAGCCCTCGGCGTAGGCCTGCATCATGGCGTACTCGATGCCGTTGTGGACCATCTTCGAGAAGTGCCCGGCGCCGACCCGGCCGGCGTGGACGTAGCCGTAGGGGCCGTCGGGCTTGAGGGCCTCGAAGATGGGCTTCAGGGGCTCCACGTGCTGCTTGTCGCCGCCGACCATCAGCGCGTAGCCGTTCTGCAGGCCCCAGACGCCGCCGGAGACGCCGGCGTCGACGAAGCCGATGCCCTTGATGCCGAGTTCGGCGGCGTGCTTCTCGTCGTCCGTCCAGCGGGAGTTGCCGCCGTCGACGACCGTGTCGCCCGGGGACAGCAGGTCCTTGAGTTCGTCGATGACGGTCTGGGTGGCGGTGCCCGCCGGGACCATCACCCAGATGGTGCGCGGCGCGTCGAGCTTCCCGACCAGCTCTTCGAGGCTCTTGACGTCGGAGACTTCGGGGTTGCGGTCGTATCCGACGACGGTGTGGCCGGCGCGGCGGATCCGCTCGCGCATGTTGCCGCCCATCTTGCCGAGACCGATGAGGCCCAACTGCATGGCTGCCATGATCAGATTCACTTCCTGAGAGAACGGTAGGCGGCGACGAGGGCCGTGGTGGACGGGTCGAGAGCGGGCACCTCGGCGCCCATGGTCAGGGCGGGCTCGATGCGCTTGGCGAGGACCTTGCCCAGCTCCACGCCCCACTGGTCGAAGGAGTCGATGTTCCAGACGGCTCCCTGGACGAACACCTTGTGCTCGTAGAGCGCGACCAGCTGGCCGAGCACGGACGGGGTCAGCTCGGCGGCCAGAATCGTGGTGGTGGGGTGGTTGCCGCGGAAGGTGCGGTGCGGCACCTGCTCTCCGGAAACGCCCTCCGCACGGACCTCCTCGGCCGTCTTGCCGAAGGCGAGGGCCTGGGTCTGGGCGAGGAAGTTGGCCATCAGCAGATCGTGCTGGCCCTTGAGTTCGTCGCTCAGCTCCGCGACCGGGCGGGCGAAGCCGATGAAGTCGGCCGGGATCAGCTTGGTGCCCTGGTGGATCAACTGGTAGTAGGCGTGCTGCCCGTTGGTGCCGGGCGTGCCCCATACGACCGGCCCCGTCTGCCACTGGACCGGGTCGCCGTCCCGGTCCACCGACTTGCCGTTGGACTCCATGTCCAGCTGCTGCAGATAGGCCGTGAACTTCGACAGGTAGTGGCTGTACGGCAGCACCGCGTGCGACTGCGCGTCGAAGAAGTTGTTGTACCAGATGCCCAACAGGCCCAGGAGCAGCGGCGCGTTGGCCTCGGCGGGCGCGGTGCGGAAATGGTCGTCGACGATCCGGAAGCCGTCGAGCATCTCCCGGAAGCGGTCGGGGCCGATGGCGATCATCAGGGACAGGCCGATCGCGGAGTCGTACGAGTAGCGGCCGCCGACCCAGTCCCAGAACTCGAACATGTTGGCCGGGTCGATACCGAACTCGGTGACCTTCTCGGCGTTCGTCGACAGCGCCACGAAGTGCTTCGCCACGGCCTTCTCCTCGCCGCCCAAGCCCTTCAGGAGCCAGGAGCGGGCCGAGGTGGCGTTGGTGATCGTCTCGATCGTGGTGAAGGTCTTGGACGCGACGATGAACAGGGTCTCCGCCGGGTCCAGGTCGCGGGTGGCCTCGTGCAGGTCGGCGCCGTCCACGTTCGACACGAACCGGAACGTCAACTCGCGTGCCGTGTAGGCGCGCAGGGCCTCGTAGGCCATGGCCGGGCCGAGGTCGGAGCCGCCGATGCCGATGTTGACGACGTTCCGGATCCGCCTGCCGGTGTGGCCGGTCCACTCGCCCGAGCGGACCCGCTCGGCGAAGCCGGTCATCTGGTCCAGGACGGCGTGCACCCGCGGTACGACGTTCTCGCCGTCGACCTCGACGACCGCGTCCCGCTCGGCACGCAGCGCGGTGTGCAGCACGGCCCGCCGCTCGGTGATGTTGATCCGCTCGCCCTGGAACATGGCGTCCCGCAGCGCGAACACACCGGTGGCGGACGCGAGTTCCCGCAGCAGGGCCAGAGTCTGATCGGTGATCAGGTGCTTGCTGTAGTCGATGTGCAGATCGCCGACCCGGACGACGTACCGCTCGGCGCGGCCGGGGTCCGTCGCGAACAGCTCACGCAGGTGCGGCTGCCCCTCGGCGCGGTGGTCGGCGAGCGCCGTCCACTCGGGCCGGCGGTCCGGCTTCAGGGTGTCTGACGGTGCGTCGGACATGTCAGGCGTTCTCCTTGGCGGCCTCGCCCTTGAGGGCGATGGCGTACATCTCGTCGGCGTCGAGGCGGCGCAGCTCCTCGGCGATGAGTTCGGAGGTGGGGCGGACCTTCAGGGCGAGGGTGCGTGGCGGCTGGCCCGGCAGGGTCAGCGTCGCGAGCGGCCCCTCGGGGCGGTCGATGACGACCTCGCCGCTCCCGGTACCGAGGCGCACGGCCGTGACGAACGGGCCGGCCGTCACCACCCGGTCCACCCGGACGTTCAGGCGGGCTTGCAGCCAGCGCGCGAGAAGCTCGGCGCTGGGGTTGTCCGCCTCGGCCTCCACAGCGGCCGACGTCACCTTCTCGCGGGCCTGGTCGAGGGCCGCGGCCAGCATCGACCGCCACAGGGTCAGCCGGGTCCAGGCGAGGTCGGTGTCGCCGGGCGCGTAGTTGCGCACGCGGGTCTCCAGGGCCTCCAGGGGACGCTCGACGGCGTACAGGTCGGTGATCCGGCGCTGGGCCAGCGCGCCGAGGGGGTCCTTGGACGGGGCGTCGGGCGCGTCCACCGGCCACCACACGACCACCGGCGCGTCGGGCAGCAGCAGCGGCAGGACCACGGACTCGGCGTGGTCGGACACCTCGCCGTACGTCCGCAGGACGACCGTCTCGCCGGTGCCGGCCTCGGAGCCGACCCGCACGTCCGCGTCCAGCCGGGAGTGGGTGCGGTCGCGCAGTGTGCGGGCGTGCCGCTTGATGACGACCAGGGTCCGCGAGGGGTGCTCGTGCGAGGCCTCCTCGGCCGCCTTGATCGAGTCGTAGGCGTTCTCCTCGTCCGTGACGATGACCATCGTCAGGACCATGCCCACGGCCGGGGTGCCGATGGCGCGGCGGCCCTGCACCAACGCCTTGTTGATCTTGCTTGCCGTGGTGTCGGTCAGGTCGATCTTCATGGCCTGCGCCAGCTCCGTCCGTCTCGTGAGAGCATCTCGTCCGCTTCCCTCGGTCCCCAACTGCCCGACGCGTACTGCGCCGGCCTGTCGTGTGCCGCCCAGTACCCCTCGATCGGGTCGAGGATCTTCCAGGACTCTTCCACTTCCTGGTGACGGGGGAACAAATTGGCGTCGCCGAGCAGCACATCCAGGATGAGCCGCTCATATGCCTCCGGGCTCGACTCGGTGAACGACTCGCCGTAGGCGAAGTCCATGGACACGTCCCGGATCTCCATCGAGGTGCCCGGCACCTTGGAGCCGAAGCGGACGGTCATGCCCTCGTCGGGCTGGACGCGGATGACGATCGCGTTCTGGCCCAGTTCCTCGGTGGCGGTGGAGTCGAAGGGAGAGTGCGGGGCCCGCTTGAAGACCACCGCGATCTCGGTGACCCGGCGGCCCAGCCGCTTGCCGGTGCGCAGATAGAAGGGGACGCCCGCCCAGCGGCGGTTGTCGATGCCCAGCTTGATCGCGGCGAAGGTGTCGGTCTTCGACTCGGGGTCGATGCCGTCCTCTTCGAGGTAGCCGACCACCTTCTCGCCGCCCTGCCAGCCGGCCGCGTACTGGCCGCGCACGGTGTGCGCGCCGAGGTCCTCCGGCAGCCGCACCGACATCAGCACCTTCAGCTTCTCGGTGAGCAGCGCCTCCGCGTCGAACGCGATGGGCTCCTCCATGGCGGTCAACGCCATCAGCTGCAGGAGGTGGTTCTGGATGACGTCACGGGCGGCGCCGATGCCGTCGTAGTAGCCGGCCCGGCCGCCGATGCCGATGTCCTCGGCCATGGTGATCTGCACGTGGTCGACGTACGAGCGGTTCCAGACCGGCTCGTACATCTGGTTCGCGAAGCGCAGCGCCAGGATGTTCTGGACCGTCTCCTTGCCGAGGTAGTGGTCGATGCGGAACACCTGGTCCGGCTCGAACACGCCGTGCACGATCTTGTTCAGCTCGATGGCGCTGGCCAGGTCGTGGCCGAACGGCTTCTCGATGACCGCGCGCCGCCAGGAACCCTCGGGCGGGGAGGCCAGGCCGTGCTTCTTGAGCTGCTGCACGACCTTGGGGAAGAACTTCGGCGGCACGGAGAGGTAGAAGGCGAAGTTGCCGCCGGTGCCGCGGGAGGCGTCCAGTTCCTCGACGGCCTGCTTCAACTGCTTGAAGGCGGTGTCGTCGTCGAAGTCGCCGGGGATGAACCGCATGCCCTCGGCGAGCTGCTGCCACACCTCCTCGCGGAACGGGGTCCGGGAGTGCTCGCGCACCGCGTCATGGACGACCTGCGCGAAGTCCTGGTCCTCCCAGTCCCGGCGGGCGAAGCCCACCAGCGAGAAGCCCGGCGGCAGCAGACCGCGGTTGGCCAGGTCGTACACGGCCGGCATCAGCTTCTTGCGGGACAGGTCGCCGGTCACTCCGAAGATGACCAGGCCGGAGGGGCCCGCGATGCGGGGCAGCCGGCGGTCGCGGGCGTCCCGCAGCGGGTTCACCCAGTCGGTGGCCGGGGCGACGGGCATGCGCACCTCCTCGACGGAGGGCTGCGCGGCCGGCTGCTCCGGCTCAGGAGCCTGGGTCGTCATTACGCGTCAACTCCCTTGCTGTTCAGGGACTTGGTGACGGCGTCCAGCAGGTCCTGCCAGGCCGTCTCGAACTTGGCGACGCCCTCGTCCTCCAGCTGCTGGACGACCTCGTCGTAGGAGATGCCGAGCCGCTCCACGGCGGCCAGGTCCGTGCGGGCCTGCGCATAGCCGCCGGTCACCGTGTCGCCGGTGATCCCGCCGTGGTCGGCGGTGGCCTTCAGGGTGGCCTCCGGCATGGTGTTCACGGTGCCGGGCGCGACCAGCTCGTCCACGTACAGCGTGTCCTTGTACGCGGGGTCCTTCACACCGGTGGACGCCCACAGCGGGCGCTGCCGGTTCGCCCGGTCACCGGCCAGCGCCTGCCAGCGGTCGGACGGCCGGGTCGCACCGTCGGCAGAGCCGAACACCTCCTCGTAGGCCTCGTAGGCGAGCCGCGCGTTGGCGAGGGCCGCCCGGCCCTTGAGCGCGAGGGCCCCGTCGGTGCCGAGGACGGTCAGCCGCTTGTCGATCTCGCTGTCCACGCGGGAGACGAAGAAGGACGCCACCGAGTGGATCTTCGACAGGTCGAGACCCCGCTCGCGGGCCTTCTCCAGGCCGGCCAGGTAGGCGGCCATGACCTCGCGGTACCGCTCCAGGGAGAAGATCAGCGTCACATTGACGCTGATGCCGAGACCGATGACCTCGGTGATCGCCGGGAGGCCCGCCCGGGTCGCCGGGATCTTGATCATCACGTTGGGGCGGTTCACCAGCCAGGACAACTGCTTGGCCTCGGCGACCGTCGCCCCGGTGTCGTGGGCCAGGCGGGGGTCGACCTCGATGGAGACGCGGCCGTCACGGCCGGCCGAGGCGGTGTACACGGACTGCAGGATGTCGGCGGCCGCGCGCACATCGGCGGTCGTCATCATCCGTACGGCCTCGTCGACCGTGACACCCCGTACGGCGAGGTCGGTCAGCTGCTCCTCGTAGCCCTCCCCGGAGCCTATGGCCGCCTGGAAGATCGACGGGTTGGTGGTGACGCCGACGACGCCGCCGGTCGCCATCAGCTCGGCAAGACCGCCCGAGACGATCCGCCGGCGCGACAGGTCGTCCAGCCATATCGACACGCCCTCGTCCGCAAGGCGCTCAAGGGCTCGCGGGGTCGCGATTGCTTCGGTCACTGTGATCATCTTTCCAGTCGCGTCGGTATCAGGCGCGCGCAGCGGCCAGCGATTCGCGGGCAGCGGCGGCGACGTTCTCGGGGGTGAAGCCGAACTCGGCGAAGAGCGTGGTCGCGTCCGCGGAGGCACCGAAGTGTTCGAGGGAGACGATCCGGCCCGCGTCGCCCACGAACCGGTGCCACGTCAGACCGATACCGGCCTCGACGGCGACGCGGGCCCTGACGGCCGGCGGCAGCACGCTGTCGCGGTAGGCGCGCGGCTGCTCCTCGAACCACTCCACGGACGGCATCGACACCACCCGCGTGCCGATCCCCTCGGCCTCCAGCTGCTCCCGCGCGGCGACGGCGAGCTGCACCTCGGAACCGGTCGCGATGATGATCACCTCCGGGGTCTCGGTCGAGGACTCGCGCAGTACATGCCCGCCCTTGGCCGCGTCCTCGTGGGGCGCGTACGTCGGCACGCCCTGGCGGGTGAGCGCGAGCCCGTGCGGGGCCGGGTCGGTGGCGTGCCTCTTCAGGATCTCGGCCCAGACGATCGCGGTCTCGTTGGCGTCCGCCGGGCGGACGACGTTCAGGCCCGGGATCGCGCGCAGTGAGGCCAGGTGCTCGACCGGCTGGTGCGTCGGGCCGTCCTCGCCGAGACCGATGGAGTCGTGCGTCCACACGTAGGTCACCGGCAGCTGCATCAGCGCCGACATACGGACGGCGTTGCGCATGTAGTCGGAGAAGACCAGGAAGGTGCCGCCGTAGACGCGGGTGTTGCCGTGCAGGGCGATGCCGTTCATCTCCGCGGCCATCGAGAACTCGCGGATGCCGAAGTGGACGGTACGGCCGTACGGGTCCGCCTCGGGCAGCGGGTTGCCCTTCGGCAGGAAGGAGCCGGTCTCGTCGATCGTCGTGTTGTTCGAGCCGGCGAGGTCGGCGGAGCCGCCCCACAGCTCGGGCAGGACCGGGCCGAGCGCCTGCAGCACCTTGCCGGACGCGGCACGGGTGGCGACGGACCTGCCCGCCTCGAACACCGGCAGGGCGTCCTCCCAGCCCTCGGGCAGCTCGCCCTTGCTCACCCGGTCGAAGAGCTGCGCCCGCCGAGGGGCGGCCGTGCGCCACTCGGCGATCCGCTTGTCCCAGGCCGCATGCGCCTCGGCGCCCCGGTCCAGGGCCCGGCGGGTGTGCTTCAGGACCTCGTCGGTGACCTCGAAGCTCTGCTCGGGGTCGAAGCCGAGGACGCGCTTGGTGGCGGCGATCTCGTCCTCCCCGAGGGCGGAGCCGTGGGAGGCCTCGGTGTTCCGCGCGTTCGGGGCCGGCCAGGCGATGATCGTGCGCATCGCGATGATCGAGGGCCGGTCGTTCTCCGCCTGGGCGGCCTTCAGCGCCGTGTACAGGGCGGGCACGTCGATGTCGCCGTCGGCGGTGGGCTCGACGCGCCGGGTGTGCCAGCCGTAGGCCTCGTACCGCTTCAGCACGTCCTCGGAGAAGGCGGTGGCGGTGTCGCCTTCGATGGAGATGTGGTTGTCGTCGTAGAGGAAGACCAGGTTGCCGAGCTTCTGGTGACCGGCCAGGGACGAGGCCTCGGCGGAGATGCCCTCCTCCAGGTCGCCGTCGGAGACGATCGCCCAGATGGTGTGGTCGAAGGGGGAGGTGCCCTCGGGGGCCTCCGGGTCGAACAGACCGCGCTCGTAGCGGGCGGCCATCGCCATGCCGACGGCGTTGGCGACACCCTGGCCGAGCGGGCCGGTGGTGGTCTCGACCCCGGCGGTGTGCCCGTACTCGGGGTGGCCGGGCGTCTTCGAGCCGTGGGTGCGGAACGCCTTCAGGTCGTCCAGCTCCAGCTCGTACCCGGCGAGGAAGAGCTGGGTGTAGAGGGTCAGCGAGGTGTGGCCGGGGGACAGGACGAAGCGGTCACGGCCGGTCCACTCCGGGTCTGCCGGGTCGTGTCGCATCACCTTCTGAAAGATCGTGTACGCGGCAGGGGCCAGGCTCATCGCGGTGCCCGGGTGGCCGTTGCCGACCTTCTGCACGGCGTCGGCCGCGAGAAGCCGGGCGGTGTCCACGGCACGCCGGTCGAGGTCGGTCCACTCGAAGCCGTCGGATGTCTGCGTGCTCATCTTCAAGAAGTCCTCGTTCAGGGCGGGATTGCTGACCGGACGCGTTCAAACTTAAAAGTCTGACTTTTTAGGGGGAAGGGTGGGATGTGTCAGCCTGTGGTGAATCTGGGACAGCGATCACGCGGCAGGGGCGGCACGAAGAGAACATGGCGGACATAACATCCCGATCCGGTGACGACGGCGCGGACGGCGACGGGATCAGGACCTTCCCCTTCCCGGCCGAGCTGGCCGTCGGCGGTGTCGGCATGCAGATCGGCCCGATGGGTGCCGACCGCACCTGGCACGCCGACGCCCCGCTGCACCGGGTCCACCGCATCGACTTCCACGTCGTCATGCTCTTCACCGACGGTCCCGTACGGCACATGATCGACTTCGCCGAGTACGAGGCCGCGGCCGGCGATCTGCTGTGGATCCGCCCCGGACAGGTCCACCGGTTCTCCCGGGCCGGCGAGTACCGCGGAACCGTGCTGACCATGCAGCCCGGTTTCCTGCCCCGCGCCACCGTCGAGGCCACCGGCCTGTACCGCTACGATCTGCCGCCGCTGCTGCACCCCGGCCCGGCGCAACTCGCCGCGCTCCGGGCGGCCCTCGAACAGCTGCGCCGCGAGTACGAGGACACCGCGACGCTCCCGCTGAGCCTGCACACGGCGGTGCTCCGGCACGCCCTGACCGCGTTCCTGCTGCGTCTCGCCCACCTCGCGGCCAGCTCGGCTCAGGCGTCCGGGGAGCGGACGGACACCACGTTCACCCTCTTCCGGGACGCGGTCGAGAAGGGCTTCGCCACGCGTCACAGCGTCAGCGCCTATGCCGACGCGCTCGGCTACTCCCGCCGCACCCTCGTCCGTGCCGTCCGCGCGGCCACCGGCGAGACACCGAAGGGCTTCATCGACAAGCGGGTGATCCTGGAGGCCAAGCGCCTCCTCGCCCACACCGACATGCCGATCGGCCGCGTCGGGGCGGCCGTGGGCTTCCCCGACGCGGCGAACTTCTCCAAGTTCTTCCATCTGCACGCGGGCGTCACGCCGGCGGCGTTCCGGGCGGAACTGCGCTGACAGGGGGGCGGGCCCAGCGGGCGCGCCCCCCCTGTTCACCCTGTGCGGATCACCAGCCGATGCCGAGCGTCAGGCCGGTCGGAGGGTTCGCGTTGCCCAGGATCTGTACCGACGACTGGTCGTTGATGTCGTCGTACGGGAAGGCATAGGCGCGCTCGTCGAGTCCGACGGTGTGCAGGAAGGCGGCGTAGTCGTTCTTGATGCCTCCGGTGTAGTAGGCGGACGGGGTGTACCAGGCCGAGGTGTCGAGGGCCGTGCCGCGGTTGAACGCGGCACAGAACTCCGCGCCGAGCTGCTTCTCCGGGTCGCTGCCCGAGGCCAGCGCGCCCGCGCAGGCCACGACGTCCGGGGAGGACGGCTTCTGGAGCGTGTAGGGGCCGGCGCCGTTCTTCGTGAAGGTGAGGGTGTTCCCGGAGACCTGCCCCGAGAAGGTCTCACCGAGCCGGGTCAGCTTGAAGGGGTGGGCGGAGTAGTAGGACCAGGCCTGGTCGACGTACGACTGGAGGTAGTTCGCCCGGGAGCCTCCCGCGAGGAAGAGGTTCGAGGAGCGCGGGGCGATGATCCGGTACGTGTTCTGCAGCGGCTTGAACGCCGCGCCCACCGAGGCGGTGTACTGCGACATGACCTGGGCGCGGGTCAGTGTGATGCCCCGAGTGGTGTCGTAGCCGCTGGAGGTCTGCGTCAGTCGCGAGGTCATCGGGAAGCCGAACTGGTCGACCTGTGTGGTGTTGCCGCCGAAGGCCACCTGCCCGAAGACGTACGTGTACTCGTACCAGTCGAAGTACACATCGGTGTTGGGGTCGTTCGGGTTGCGCAGGTCGGGGCCGCCCCAGCCCTGGTCGTCCGGGGAGACCGGGATGTACAGGGGGGAGCCGAGGGAGACGTAGATCCGGCCGCCGCGGATCGATGTCGGCGAAGGCACCGACCCGCCCGACCGGTCAAGCGTGAACGACATGTTCGGGTAGTTCACGCCGTTCTTGGTCAGGTGTCCGGGTGCGGTCGCGTCCAGGTGGTTGATGTGGACCATGGTCCCGTCGGCCTTCATGTACGACCACTGACCGGGCGTCACCTGGCCGAGCACCGTGACGTAGATCTGTGAATCCGCGTACGTGCCACGGGTGTTGTTCTGGAACGTGATCGGAAAGCTGCCGGTTCCGCCGCCACCGCCGCCACTCCCTCCGCCGCTGCCGACGGTGTAGGTGAAGTGCGGGGTGTCGTGGAGCGGGCCGCCCTTCTCGTACGTGAACCAGTACTCCAGGGTGAAGCCGCTCGGCAGGCCGCCGACCGTCTGCTGCCAGGTGCCCGCGTCGTTCGTCATCCGGAAGTTCTGCTGACCGGCAGCGGGCGACACGTAGTGCACGTCGACCAGGGAGGCGGGTGTGGTCGGCTTGAACCAGATCTGGACGGATCCGGACCCGGTCGGGGTGACTCCCTGGGTGTGGTCGGCGGCGGCCCTGGCGGGCGCCGCCCCGGTCAGGCCGAGGGCCAGCACCGTGAGGAGCGCGGTCAGGACGGCCGTCACCAGCCGCCTTCCGTCGGGGCGGAGCGCCTTGGACCCGGCCGGGGAGCGTGTGGTCATCGGTCGACTCCCTGTCAGTGGCCGAAGTCGAACCAGTTGACGTTCACGAAGTCCGCCGGCTGACCGCTGGTGAAGGTCAGGTAGACGTCGTGGCTGCCGGTGACGGAGCTGATGTTCGCGGGCACCGTCTTCCAGGACTGCCAGCCGCCGGTGCCGGCCACCGCGAAGCTGCCGACCGGCGCGCTCGTACGGCTGTCGAGGCGCACCTCGACGAGTCCGCTGACGCCACCCGCGGCGCCGCTCGCGACCCGGCCGTAGAACTGATGGGCCGCCGTGGAACCGAAGTCGACGCCCTTGTAGAGCGCGTAGTCGCCGTTCGCGAGCGTACTGATGTTCTGGCCGCCGCCCGTGTCCGTGGTGGTCTCGGTGCCGACGCCCGCCTGGCCGTCGTACGACTCGGCCTGGATCGCGCTGTACGCGTCGCGGTTGCCGGACGGCGGCGGGGTGGTGGGCGGCGGGGTCGTGCCGCCACCGCCGGCCGACTGGAGCACCTGGACGTAGTCCACCACGAGCGGGTGGCCGGGGTCCGTGCCGCCGTCGGGGCCGCCGCCGAAGGCCGCCGGGAACTCGCCGCCCATCGCGACGTTCAGGATGATGAAGTAGCCGTGGTTGGTGGCATCGGCCCAGGTCGCCGCGTCGACCTGGCTCTGCCTGACCGTATGGAAGTTGACGCCGTCGAGGTAGAAGCGCATCTCCTCGGGGCTGGTCGATCTGTCCCACTCGACGGCGTAGGTGTGGAAGCCGCCCTGACAGGTCGTGCCTTCGCAGACCTTCTGGCCGCCGATCCCGGACTTCTCGTTGCAGGGGCCGCCGGGACTGGTGCCGCAGTGCATCGTGGCCCACTCGTTGTTGATGCCCTGGACGTTCTCCATGATGTCCAGCTCGCCGATGCCGGGCCAGTTCCACCAGTTGCCGCGATACGGCGCGCCCAGCATCCAGAAGGCCGGCCAGTAGCCCTTGGCGGCGGCGCCGGTCACGTTCGGCATCTGGAGCCGGGCCTCGACGCGCAGCTTGCCGCCTGCGGGCGGCTGGAAGTCGGAGCGGTTCGTCTCGATACGGCCCGACGTCCAGTTGCCCGCACCGTCGCGCCGTGGCGTGATCCGGAGGTTTCCGGCCCCGTCGAGCGAGACGTTGTTGGTGCTGGAGGTCATCGTCTCGACCTCGCCGGTACCGAAGCCGGCGGGGCCGCCGGGGTAGCTCGTGCCCGTCGTGTACTGCCAGTTGGCCGTGTTGACGCCCGAGCCGGCGGGCCCGTTGAAGTCGTCGAGGAAGACCTGGGACCAGCCGGAGGGAGGCGTGGGGGCGGACGCGTTCGCGGGAAAGCCGGCGGCCGTGGCGACGGCGGCCGCCAGGCCGAGGGTGCCGAGCGCGGCGAGGAGCGCCCGGCGCAGGGGGCGCCGCCCGGGTATGCCGGAGGTTTCGCGCATGGGGAGGCCTCTCGGGTACGGAGGGGTGTGCGGGAGTCGATGAGAGCGCTCCCACGGTTACTTGAGAGCGCTCTCAAGGTGTCGCCAATGTGCTCCCCAGCCCTGCAGTCGTCAAGAGTTAAAGCAGAGAAAGTCCCTTCCCCGCAAAAGAGTTCAGTCCGTGAAGCCGCCCGCCACCGGCTCGGACCGCGCTGCCGGCCCGCCACTCGGACCACGACAGGTTCCACCCGTTGAGCCCGTTGGCCGGATCCACCGTCTTCGCGCCGGAGTTCTTGACGATCACCACGTCGCCCGGCATCGAACTCTCGTAGAACTTGTAGCCGTCCATGGAACTGTCGCCTGCACCCTTGGCGTCGTGCAGGCCACCGCGGCCGTGACCGGCATTCCGGTGCCCGAACACCGAGGTGGACGCCCGGTGGTTGTCGTGCACGAAGGTGCCGGTGGCCGGAGTCGCCGCCGGTGACCGGATTGAGAATCCGTGGGGTGCCGGCCGGGATTCCGGTGCGGGCCGGCCGCCGGTCAGGGGGAGGGCGGCGGCGTGTGCCGGGTGTCCGGCTTCGCTCTGCCGAAGGCCGCGAGCACGAAGGTGACGCTGATGAGCAGGGCCCATGCGCCGAACTTGCCGACGTCGACGGGCTGCCAGCCGTGGAGCTGGTACGGATAGCGCCACGCGCCCACGTAGGTGGCGAGGTTCTCCGCCAGCCACAGGAAGAAACCGATCAGGGCGAACGACAGCGCGAGCGGCATGCGCCGCCGTACCCCGCGCACCGTGTAGTGCACGAAGGTGCCCCCGGTGACGGCCACCAGGAGGGCCGCGAGCGGCCAGCGGGCGTCGGGCAGCCAGTGATGGCTGAAGAAGTTGACGTAGACGCCCGCGGCCACCAGTGCTGTCGCCCGCGGCCGGTAGCGGGTCAGCTCCAGGCCGAACAGGTGCCAGGCCCGGCAGACATAGCTGCCGACGGCCGCGTAGAGGAAGCCTCCGTACAGGGGGACACCCGCGAACTTCAGCACGGCCGGTTCCGGGTAGCTCCATGAGCCGAGCGAGACCTTCACCAGCTCGAAGGCGAGACCGATGACGTGGCAGGCGGCGATGACGGCGACATCGCGTCCGCTCTCCCAGCCGCGCCGCCAGAACAGCAGGGTGAGGAACACGCCGTAGCCGAGGAGCAGGTCGTAACGCGCCACCGGCAGCCGCGGCAGCAGGGCCGATGCCGCCACACCGGACAGCAGGGCGATGGCGAAGGCGCAGGAGCGGGCCTGCGTCCAGGTGAAATCGAGCAGCTGGCCGACCGGGGAGGCCGGGAAACCGGCCGGGTGTGGAGTGGGCATGATGATCAGGGAGACGACGCCCGGGCCTTCTCCGGTTGCCTCGTCACGCTAGTCAACGGCACACAGCCCTGCCCCCGCCGGTTCGTCGTCCTTTAACTATCAGCGCTTACCTACGGTTCCGTAACCTCACGGCCTCAGCTCTCCGTACCTCTTCACCCCACGGAAGGGATGCTCTGAGATGATCTCCCACAGGTCGAGGAAAGCACTGCCGAAGAGAGCCGCACTGCTCGCCGCCGCGGGCCTGCTCGGCGGACTGCTGGCGGTGCCGGCCGTGACCGCGACGGCCGGAACCCCCCAGGCGTGCGCCGCCGCGGACGCCGACATATACCGGCCCCCGGATCGCGCCACCGCCGCACCGGGCGCCGTCGTCGCCTGCCGACAGGTCGGCTCGCTGCCCATGGTGATCGGCGGCCCCCCGCTGAACGCGTGGAAGGTGCAGTACGGCTCCACCGACGGGCGGGGCCGGCCGGTCTCCGTGGCCGGCACCGTCGTCGTACCGCAGAAGCCGTGGACCGGTCCGGGCGAGCGGCCGCTGGTCGCGTTCGTGCCGGGCACCCTCGGCATCGGACCGAAGTGCGGGTTCTCCAAGCAGCTGGCGGGTCAGTACCAGGACGCCTACGAGGGCCCGAACGTGGCGGCGCTGCTCAACGCCGGGTACGCCGTGGCCGCGACGGACGGCCAGGGATACATGGACGGCCAGGTGCACCCGTACGCCTCCGGGGCCGAGGCCGGCCGCGCCACCCTGGACATGGCCCGCGCGGCCTCCCGGGTGCCCGGCGCCGGGGTGGGTCCCAGCGCCCGGGTCGGGATCTGGGGCTACTCGGAGGGCGGCTCCGGCAGCCTGTGGGCGGCCCAGCTCGCCCGGTCGTACGCCCCCGAGCTGAAGGTCGTCGGCTCGGCCTCCGGCGGCATCCCCGCCGACCTCGAGCAGGTGGCCGGCAACCTCGACGGAAAGTTCTTCGCCGGGTTCCTGGTGGACGCGTTCATCGGTCTGTCCGTCACCCATCCGGAGCTGCCGTTCGACGAGATCCTCGACGACAGCGGCCGCAAGGCCGTCAAGGACGCCGAGTCACTGTGCGCGCTCGGCACGGTGAGCCGCTTCCCGGGCGCGCGGATCGAGCAGTACACCAAGGACGGGCTGACACTCGACCAGATCTACGCCCTGCATGGCTCCGACGGCACCACCTGGGGCGACGCCGTCGGAGCCAGCAAACTGGGTGTCGGGGTCGGCGCCCCCGGTTCCGGCGCCCGCTACGAGATCGGCTTCCCGGTGTTCCAGTACCGCGGCCTGCTGGACGAGGTGATCCCCGCCCGGACCGCGAGCGAGGCCCGCCGCGCCTACTGTGCCGCCGGCATCAGCACCCGCTGGACCACGTACGCGGGCGACCACCTCACCAGCGACCCGCACGCGATCAGCGATGTGGTGGACTGGCTCGGCGACCGCTTCGACGGCAAGGCGGACACCGGGAACTGCTGATCCTCCGCCCCGGAGAAGCCGTACCGCAGAGGTCCCCGCGCCGGAACCCACCGGCGCGGGGACCTCACGCTTCCGCCCGCTCCGGCTGCCGGCCGGTCGCCGGTCGTCGAGGGAGGCGTGGCGCCCGGCGAAGCCGCATGGGCGCCTACTGCTGCCGGTAGGCGTACACGGTCGTCGCGACCGCGCACACGCCCGGCGGGATCACCTCGGCCCGCAGCGTGCCGCTGTCCGGGGCGTAGTCGACGCCCTCCGCCTCGAACGTGCCGGTGCACACGCTCTTCTGCGGAACACCGAACAGGCTCGTGACCGTGCCGGTGACGGGCCTGCCGTCCAGCGCGTGCGGCAGGTCGACCTGGAGCAGCGGCCTGCTCTGCGGGAAGAGCGCGCCGGAGGTGTCGTCCGAGGCGCACACCAACCGGGTGGCGGTGACGAAGTCACAGCCCTGGATGTCCCGCACCGGCCGGTCCAGGGTGATCTGCCCGGCCTGTGCGAGCGACCCGCCGGTGGCCGGCGTGGCCGGGTTGAGCAGGGGCGCGGGGAACACCTGGAGCCGGCTCTGGTCGCCCCACTCGCCCGACACCAGCCACTGGCCGTCGGGCGAGACGGTGGCGAAGGAGTTGTTCACCTTCTCGCCCGGGTCCAGCGGATGCACGTAGTCGTACCGCTTCCCGGACGGCGTGGTGACCGCGTACAGCTTCGAGGCGGCCGTGTCGGCACCCTGGTAGGCGTCGAAGACATATCCGCGTGCGATGTCCGGGTCGCCGACGTGGTTCCAGCCCTTGATCCGCAGGTCCAGCGGGATGTCCAGCAGACCGCGGTGCAGCAGTGACCCGTCGGCCCGGCTCGCGAGGCCCTGTCCGCCGCCGAGGGTGTCGGTGTACGACGTCCCGGCCGGCGCCCACTGCGGGCCTTCGGCGGCGGAGGCGCTCGGCGCAGCCAGCGCGATCGCGCTCAATAAGGCGCTGAGAGTGAGGAGATGACGCTTCATCGGGCTCCTGCCACGTCGACGAAGATGGGGTTGGAATAGAACCACGTATCGGCCCACGGGTCACCGTTTCCGGGCTCGTGGGAGATCGGCCCGTGCGGGTCGACGGCCGCGCCCAGGTAGCCGGCGCCGTGCCGGTTGCCGTCGCTGCCGCGCAGCCGCACGTAGAAGGACTCCTCGCCGACGGTCAGCGGGATGCGCAGCGTGTACGTCCCCTTGCGGTCGGACACGTCCCACGTGCGCACGACCTTGGTGTCCGGTGCCTTCCAGGTGTCCCGGTCGGCCACCGGGCCGCGCACCGCACCCCGGATCACGTCCACATGGGCCAACCGGGGCAGGATTTCCCGGGGGTTGGCCCGGGAGGCGGTCGTGACCGTCACGTACAGCGTGATCCGCTCGCCCCTGCGGGCGCGCAGCCGGCCGCCGAGCGTGACGCCCCGGCCGCCGTCGCAGTCCCGCTTCACCCGCACGTCGAGCCCGTCCAGGAGATGCCCGTGGTCGAGCCAGACCCGGCCCGCGCGCAGGCCCGCCATCACCGCGCGATAGCCGTAGCGGGTCACACCGACGTGGGTGCGGCTGAACTCGCCGGGCCAGAAGTCGCTGCCGGGCTGCGGGGTGTCGGTGTTCACCGGGTCGGGCAGCCTGCCGGTGTTGTCGAAGTTCTGTCCGGCCGGCCAGTCGCCGTTCTTCCAGGTGTCGAAGACGGTCCGGTGGTTGTCGGAGTTGGTGGTGATCGAGAACAGCCGGCCCTCGGCCAGCATCGAGTCCCACAGCCCTCCGACGGTCGCGGTCGCCCAGTCGAAGCCCCCGTACGTGAGATAGGCGTCCGCCGGGTAACCCGCCCAGGACTGGGCCGACGGCTTGTTCTCGTACTCGCCGCGGATGGACGTGGCGCCGCGCCCGCCGGGGATCGCCGCACCCTGGGCGCCCGGCGCGCCCTCCATGCCGATCATGATCTCGGGGGCCGCGTCGCGCCAGTTGCGCATCTCGTGCGGGGAGTCGATGCCGAGGCGCAGCGGGTGGTTGGCGAGGACCAGGACGTCGTCGACGTAGCCGGTGCGGCGCTGTTCGGCCAGCCACCTGATGGCCTTGACCGCGTGTGCCTCGTTGCGGGCGGTGTCGGTCGCGCCGGCGGCGCCCTCGGTGTAGTTGAGCAGCTTGCCGTCGTAGGCGAGCTCGAACCGCGTGAGCAGGTCGACCTCGTTCGGGCCGGGGGCCGCGAAGACCGTGCAGTGCTCGGCGGCCGGGATGTACCACTCCAGGCCCTGGAAGATCAGCTGGCGCGGGTTCTTCCTGCGGGCCTCGAGGATCTCCTGGTGCTCCAGCGCGGCGCCGTAGCGGGCGTGCCCGAAGTTGGAGTGCTCGTTGAACACCATCCAGTCCAGGCCGTACTTGGCGGCGGCCCGGGCCTGCTGGGAGAAGGTGTACTTCGCGTCGTGGCTGTAGACGGAGTGGACGTGGTGGTCGCCGACCAGGTAGGCGAGGTGCGGGTCGTCGCCGCCGAAGCCCCGGCCGGTGGCCGCGACGGCCGGGGCAGCCGCCCCGCCCAGGGCGAACGCGGCGCCGAACAGGCCCGCGCGGCGCAGGAGTCGGCGTCGCGAGACGCCCTGGGTGTCCAGGTCGGTGGGGGAGACCGCCGGGTCGGCCCAGGCGGGCAGCTGCTGCTCGGTCATGGTGATCCTCGCGAGGGGGGTCAGTGGGTCATGAAGGAGGTGACGGGCAGGGCCCGGGACACGATGCGGACGTCGCCGAGCCGCCCGTGCAGGATCTGGTCGATCTTGTCGGCGTACTCGTAGCCGCCGAGCAGCCAGGGCAGCCCGGCCGAGGCGATACCGACGGCGGCGGCGTGCGGGTTGCGGGCCACGGGGCAGCCCTGGACGTACATCGTCGTGTGCCGTCCGTCGTTGACCACGGCCACGTGCCACCACTTCTCGCGTGCGGTCTCGTCCCCCCAGTTGGTGGCGAGCCGCTGCTGGCCGAGCGGGTGGACCGCCCACTGCGGGCCCGGTCCGTCGGAGATCGACAGTGTGGCGAGCGGCTCGTCGGGGTCGTCCGTGACCTGGCCGGCGGAGCCGTTGCGGCCGGTGCGGCCGACCAGGCCGGACCAGGCGTGGTGGCCGGCGTCCCAGTCGGCGGGCAGCCGGTAGAACGCCTCGATGGTGTAACCGCTCTTGAGGGTGGCCGAGTTGAGCGGGGCTCCGTCCACCGTGCGCAGATAGGCGCCCGTCAGCGGGGACTTGTTGCCCTGGAACTCCAGGCTGCCGTGGCCGGGCTGGTCGGGGTGGTGGTCGGAGGACCAGTTCAGGGTGCCGCCGCCGACACTGACCACGGTGAGGTCGTTGCCGCGCCCGGACAGGTCGCGGACGGTGCCGGTCACCGCCGTACCGTCGGCGTGGCCGTCGAAACGCCAGTAGGCGACCGTGCCCGGTATCAGCATCTTCGACGCGGGTCGCGCCGGGCGGGCCGGAACCGGGTCGAAGCCGGAGAACCGGTCGGTGAAGTCGATGTCGACGGAGAAGCGGTCGGCGTCGCCGCTCAGCTCGATCTCCTGCCGCTCCAGCTCGTTGAGGCCCTTGGCCGCCCGCCCCAGGATCCACGGGGAGATCGTCTCCACGTCGATGACGTCGCGGTCCAGGTCGAAGCGGTAGAGGCGGATCATCGCCGCGCCGCCGAAGTAGCGGTTCTGGTAGTTCGTCAGATGCAGGTGCACCTCGTGGCCTGCCGCGTTCTTGCGGATCGCGCGGCCCGCGGGCCAGTAGTGGCCGTTCAGGGTCAGGAAGATCTGGTCGTGGTCCTCGATCAGCCGGTCCCACATCTGCTGCCCGTACGTCGACAGCGTGTCGTCCTCGACGACCAGTTCGTGCGTGGTGAGGATGACCGGCGTCCTCGGGTGCCGGGCGAGCACGTCCTTCGCCCAGGCGTATCCCTTCGCCGACAGCCGCCAGTCCAGCGCGAGGACCATCCACTCGCGCCCGGCCGCCCTGAACAGGTGGAAGGTGTTGTACCCGTCCGAAGAGGCGCCCCCGAACGTCGGCCTGTCCCTGAAGCGCCGCGGCCCGAACGCGTCCAGGTACGGTGTCGAGCCGCGCTGGTCGTCCGTGGACGACTTCACGTCGTGGTTGCCGGCCAGGACGCTGTAGCCGACGCCCCGCCGGTCCAGGAGTCCGAACGCCTGGCTGATCGCGGCGAATTCGTCCTCTGCCCCGTTCTGGGTGAGGTCACCGAGGTGGGACAGGAAGACGATGTTCTCGTCCCTGCCGTGCTCCAGCAGGTAGCGCAGGGACGCCTCGACCGGCGCCTTGTCGATGCTGGGCCCGTCGAAGAGGTACTGGGTGTCGGGCATCACGGCGAGTGTGAAGCGACGGCTGTCGGAGTCGGGCCGCCGGCCGCTCGCCGGAGCCGCCTCGGCGACGGCCGGCAGCGCGACCCCCGCGGTGGCGGCGGCGCCGAGCAGCGCGGTGGCCCGGAGGAAACTGCGCCGTGCGGCACCGGCCTGCGCGGCCTCGCTTTGGCTGTGGTCATGCGAAGTACACACGTGTGCTCCGTGAAGGGTGACGTAAGGGTGGAGGCGGGGGATGCGGGCCGGGGGGTACAGGCGGGGGATCACAGAACGCGCAGGGTCCAGCTCCAGCGGTGGACGCCCGGTGGGATGCGGTACTCGGGGGACGTGTCGGGGCCGCACGACGCCGTGCCGAGACCCCGGTGCGCCGCGTCGATGTGCACCACGCAGCCGGAACGCGGCACCAGCTCGTCGTGATGCGCCGCGGCCGTCAGGTCCTCGGCGCGATGCCGGGTGACGGAGACCTGGCGCGGCTCGTCCAGCACGACCGCGAGTCCGGTCCCGTCCGGCGCCGACAGGCTGAAACGCCGTACACCGTGCCGGCCGCCGCTCTCCTGCGGGCGCAGATACGGCGTGAACAACTCGTCCACCGGCAGCGAGTGATGGCCGACCGGGGCTCCCGTCGAACGGTCCGGGTACGACTCCCACGGCCCCTGCCCGAACCAGTCCAGCAGATCGGGCCCCGGTACCGTCTCGAACACCGAGCCGACCCGGGCCACATCGGCGAACCCGTCCGGCAGCTCGGCGCACTCGGCCACCCGCACGCCGCCCTCGACCGGCGTGAACTCCTGCCGGTGCCGTACCACGCCGGCCGTCCCCAGGTACTCGCAGAGCACGGTCACCGCCGCGCCCTCCCGGTGCACCGAGACGACCTTGCGGACCAGGGAGTCCAGGCCCCAGGTGCGCCAGCGGCGGGCGATGCCGCCCAGCTCGTCGTTGTCGGTGGGCGCCCGCCACAGGGACAGCACCGGCGCGGCCGCCAGCAGCGGATGCACCAGCAACCCGTCGTCGTCCACCTCCACCGGCCGCCCTGCCGCCACCGGCCGGGGCTCCGGGACGACGGCCGCCCGCAGCCGCACCTGGGGCGCGCACACCTCCGTACCGCGCGGCGCCCACGGCTCGTCCTCGGCGGTCGTCACCCGCAGCGTCAGCCAGGCCTCGCCGCCGTCCTGCGGCAGTGTGAAGGGCAGCGGCACGGCGGCCGTCTCGCCCGGCCGCAGATCGGGCAGCTCGGCGGGCGCGGTCAGGGTGCGGCCGTCGGCCAGGGCCAGCTCCCAGCTGGCCGCCAGCCAGGTCAGGCCGCGGAAGTGCTGGTGATTGGCGAGGACGATCCCCTCGTGCCGGTAGCACCGGATGCGGACCGGAGCCGCGATCTCCCGGTGCTCGTACAGGGCCGGCTTCGGGGTACGGTCGGGGAAGACCACCCCGTCCGCGACGAACGCGCCGTCGTGCACCGGCTCACCGAAGTCGCCGCCGTACGCCCACCGGTACCCGGGCGCCGCGACACCGTTGTCATACAACCCGGCGCCCGCGCGCCCGGCCGGTCTGCCATCGCTCACACGCTGCAGAATTCCGTGGTCCCAGAACTCCCAGATGAAGCCGCCCTGAAGACCCGGCGTTGACTCGATGGCCGCCCAGTGGTCCGCGAGGCTGCCGTTGCTGTTGCCCATGGCGTGCGAGTACTCGCACTGGATCAGCGGCTTCGTCTGCTCCCCGGACAGGGCGTGCGCCACACAGTCCTCGATCGGGGCGTACATCGGGCAGGCGATGTCGGACGCCACCTCCGGATCCACCCAGCCGCGCTTGGCGGCCCCCTCGTACTGGACCGGCCGGGTCGGATCGTGCCGCCGCACCCAGCCGGCCGCGGCGTCGTGGTTCGCGCCGTAGTCGGACTCGTTGCCCAGCGACCAGACGATGACCGACGGGTGGTTCTTGTCCCGCAGCACCATCCGGGAGACCCGGTCCACGAACGCGTTCAGATACCGGGGGTCGTCGGCGATCTCGTGCGCGTGGTCGTGGGACTCCAGGTCCGCCTCGTCCACGACGTAGAAGCCCAGCTCGTCCGCGAGGTCGTACAGGGACGGGTCGTTCGGGTAGTGCGAGGTGCGGAGCGCGTTGAAGCCGAACCGCTTGAGCAGGACGAGGTCCGCGCGCATGTCGTCGTACGACACGGTCCGCCCGGTCAGCGGATGGAAGTCGTGCCGGTTCACACCCCGGATGAACACCCGCTCCCCGTTGACCAGCAGATCCCGGCCCGCGATCACCACGTCCCGGAAGCCGACACGGTACGCGCAGACATCGGCTGTCGTGCCGTCGGCGCGGTGCAGGCGCACAGTGAGGCCGTACAGCTCGGGGGTCTCCGCGTTCCAGGTACGGACCTCGGGGACGACGGCGCTGACGCGTGCCTCGCCCAGGAAGTCGGAGACCCGTTCGTCCTCGGTGCGTGCCCGGTCGAACTCCTCGTCCTGCGCGAGCGGGGTGCCGTCCAGCTCCGCGCCGACGTACCACCCGCCGGGCAGCGCGCCGCCGCCCGCCTGCCGTACCAGGCAGTCCACGCGCAAGGTGCCGTCGTGGTGCGCCCGGACGGTGACGTCCGCCAGATACAGCGGGTCCGTCGCGTACAGCAGCACGGACCGGGTGATCCCGCCGTGCCACCACTGGTCCTGGTCCTCGATGTGCGAGGCGTCCGACCACTTCACCACGGTCAGGCGTACGACCGCCCGCTCGCCCGGCCGTACCACCTCGGTGAGGTCGAACTCGGCCGCCAGGTGGGAGTCCTTGGAGAGGCCGACGGGCCGTCCGTCCACGTGCACCAGCAGTACGCTCTCCGCCGCGCCCGCCTGGAGGACGATCCGGCGACCGGACCAATCGGCGGGGATGGCGACCGTGCGTTCGTAGATGCCGGTGGGATTGGTGGCGGGCGCGTGCGGCGGGTACTCCGCGAACGGCATACGGACGTTCGTGTAGTGCGGCCGGTCGTCCGTGTCCTGCAGGGTCCAGGCCCCCGGGACATGTGCGGTCGACCATGCGTCGTCGGCCGGCGGCGCGCCCGGCGCCGGCAGCAGCTGGAAGCGCCATGCACCGTCCAGGGACAGCGCATCGCGCCGACGGTCGACCGCGTTCATCGGAAGCCGTCCCCACGACGTCACCTCGGGCGCCCGCCAGGGACGCAGCGCCAGCAGGGGGTCCATCAGCGGATGGCCCCCTTGCCGAGGTCCCCGATGATCTGCCGGGCAGCGATCGCGAACACGATCAGCAGGGGGATCAGGGCGAGCAGCGCGCCGGTCATCACCATGCCGTAGTCGGTGGTGCCATGGGTGCCGTTCAGCTGGGACAGCGCCACCTGGAGGGTGACGTTGTCCGGGTCGGTGAGGGCGATCAGGGGCCAGGCGTAGTCGTTCCACTGGCCCATGAAGGTGAAGATGCCGAGGAAGGCCAGCCCGGGCCGGACCACCGGGAGGGCCACGTGCCAGTACTGGCGCAGGAAGTTCGCGCCGTCGATGCGGGAGGCGTCCAGCAGCTCGTCGTGGATGGCGCCCCGCATGTACTGGCGCATCCAGAAGATGCCGAAGGCGTTGGCCGCCGCCGGCACGATCAGCGAGGTCATCGAGCCGATCCAGCCGAGCTTCGCCATGATCACGAACTGTGGGATGGCGGCGAGCTGGGCCGGCACCATGAAGATGAGCATGAGCAGTCCGAACAGCAGCCGCCTGCCGGGGAAGTCGAACTTGGCGAACACGAACGCGGCGAGCGAGTCGAAGAACAGCACAAGCACCGTCACCGAGCCCGCGACCAGCAGCGAGTTCAGCATGGAGCCGAAGAAGTCGACGCTGTCGAAGAGGTGGCGGACGTTCTGCAGGAAGTGCGAGCCGGGCAGCAGCTTCGGCGGGTAGGAGAAGATCTCGCTCGACGCGTGCGTCGACATGATGACGGCCCAGTAGAACGGGAAGGCCGACAGCAGCAGGCCGAGTATCAGAACGGTGTGCAGCGCGATCCCTCTGCTCCGGGATCCCTTGATGGAAGCCATGGTGACCGGCCCGCCTATTCTTCGCCCCGGCGCTGCAGCAGGCGCCAGTTGATGATCGAGAAGAGGACGACGACGAGGAAGATCCCCCAGGCCACGGCGGCGCCGTAGCCGAAGTCGTTGTTGTCGAAGGTCTGCTGGAAGAAGTAGAGGACCATGGTCCGGCCGGCGTGGCCCGGACCGCCCGAGAACGTGGAGTCGTTGGCGGAGGTCTGCAGCAGCACCTGCGGTTCCGAGAAGCTCTGCAGACCGGTGACCGTCGAGACGACCAGCACGAAGAGCAGCACCGGCCGCATCATCGGCAGCGTGATCCGGAAGAAGGTCTGCACGGGACCGGCGCCGTCCATGCGCGCCGCCTCGTACAGCTCGCCCGGGATGGTCTGCAGTCCCGCGAGGAAGATGATCGCGTTGTAGCCGGTCCACTGCCAGGTCATCAGCGTGGCGACGGCGACCTTGATGCCCCACGGGGTGTTCAGCCACGCCACCTGGTCCAGACCCACGGCCCGCAACAGGGCGTTCATCAGGCCGAAGTTGGTGGAGAACACCGAGCCGAAGACGATCGCGATCGCCACGACGGAGGTGACGTTCGGCAGGAAATAGGCGAAGCGGTAGACGTTCTTGAAGCGGACCGCCGAGTTGAGCAGCACGGCCGACACCATCGCGAGGAAGATCATCGGGAAGGTGGCCAGCGCCCAGATGAGGACGGTGTTGCCGACCGAGCTCCAGAAGCCGCTGTCGCCCAGCAGGTAGTGGTACTGCGACAGGCCCGCCCACTCCATCGTGCCGAGGCCGTCCCAGCGGTGGAAGGAGACGTAGAGCGAGAAGCCGACGGGAATCAGGCCGAAGCCGAGGAACAGCAGATAGAAGGGGGAGATCGCGGCATACAGATGCCAGTGCGAACGCAACCCCTTCCTGGTCGGGGCGGTGGCGGTCCGCTCCACGGTGGTGGTGGGTTTGTCCAGGGCGGTGGCCATCAGTGGCTCACCCCCAGGTGCTGTGCGATGCGACGGCATTGGCTCATGGCGTCACTCCAGGCCTTCTCCGGGTCCTTGCCGAGGACGCCGACGTTCTTGATCTCGTCCTTGAGGGGCTGCCCGAGCGCCACGTCGTACGGGCTGTTGTAGGCGATCGCGATGTTCTGCGCGGCGGGTCCGAACACGTCCATGGTCACCTGGCCGCCGAAGAAGGGGTCGGGCTCGCGCAGTTGCCTCAGGTCGTAGGAGGCGGGGGTGGAGGGGAAGAGGCCGGCATCGACGAAGCCCTGGGCCTGGTTGGCCGCGTTCAGGAGCCAGGCGATGATCCGGAAGGCCTCCTCGGGCTGGCGGCACGCCTTGGTGACCGACAGGAACGAACCGCCGTTGTTGGAGGGGCGTACGGGCATCTGCGCCACCCGCCACCGGCCCTTGGTCCGCGGCACGCCGTTCTTGATGTCGTTGGTGGCCCAGGAGGCGTTGAGCTGGCTGGGCAGCTTGCCCTGCTGGATGGCGGAGAGCTGGTCCGGGGTGCCGTTGACGAGGTCCGAGACGATGTTCCGCCGCTTCGCCTCCACGGCCAGCGCCCAGGCGTGCCGCACATGCTCCTGGTCGCCGATGAAGCGGCGGTCCTTGTCGACGTACCGTTTCCTGCCCTGCTGCACCACGTTCTCGAAGACGGCGTTGGCATCGGTGAGCAGGTAGGTGCCCGGAATGCGCTTCTTCAGCCGCTCGCCGGCCGCGAAGAACCTGTCCCAGGTGTTCAGCTCCTTGGACACGTCAGCGGGTTCGTACGGCAGCCCGGCCTTCCGGAAGACCGTGTACTGGTAGAAGTGCGCGACCGGACCGCAGTCGATGGGGAAACCGATCATCGTGCCGTCGTCGGCGATGCCCTGGTCCCACTTCCATGACAGGTACCGGGACTTGAACCTGTCCGCGCCGAGCGTGCGCAGATCCACGAACTGGTCGGCGTTGGGCAGGTAGGACGCCATGTCCTCGCCCTTGAGGCCCGCGATGTCGGGGATGTGGGCCCGGCCGGTCATCGTGGTGATCAGCTTGGACCGGTAGTAGCCGCCGATCTTGATGGCCTGGAGGTCGACGGAACTGCCGTAGCGGGCTCGGGCGTTCTTCAGGACCGTGTCGCCGAGGCCGCCGTCCCAGTACCACAGGACCATGTTCCGGCCGGTGGAGCCGGTCGGAACGGCACAGCCGGACGCCAGTCCGCCGAGCGCCGTGGCGGCCGCAGGGGCCAGGCCCGCGCGCAGCAGGCCTCTTCGTGAGAGCCGCACAGCTCCCACCGCCTTTCGGATCTGTTCGGGACTTCGCATGGGTGCGGGGGCGGGCCTGTCACGGGCCCAGGTGCTGCCGTGCCGGGGGAGTGACGGGGGCGTACCTCACGGGCGGACCCGGGTCCGCCGGGAGACGGTCCGCGAGGAAGCCGTACGCGCGCCCGAGTTCGGGGTCGGTCAGCGAGCGCCACCAGCGGTCGACGCCGTACCAGCCGGGTGCCGCAAGGGCCCCGCCGTGCCGCTGGACGGACAGGCCGGCGGCCAGGACGGCGAACCGCAGCCGCTCCTCCAGGGGCCAGCCCGCGAGTGTGGCGGCGACGAAGCTCGCCCCGAACACGTCACCGGCGCCCGTCGCGTCCACGACATCGATGTCGAGGGCCGGGACGTCGGCGAACTCGCCGGTGGTCTGGTCGACGGCGACCGCTCCCTCGCCGCCGCGTGTCACGACGGCCACCGGGATCAGGTCGGAGAGTGCGCCGAGCGCGGCGCGGGCGCTGTCGGTGCGGGTGTAGGCCATCGCCTCGGTCTCGTTGGGGAGGAAGGCGTGGCACAGGGAGAGCTGGTCGAGGAGGTCGCGGGACCACTGCCGGGTTGGGTCCCAGCCGACGTCGGCGTAGATGTGCGTGCCGTTCGCGGCGGCCTTGGCGAGCCATGCGCGGGGCTCCGCCTCCAGGTGGACGAGGGCGGTGCGGGCCTCGGGCGGGTCGCCCATCAGGTCGTCCTGCGAGTACGGCGGCTCGGTGCCGTGGGTGATCAGGGCGCGGTCGACGGCGGGGGTCCCCTCGTGCGGGGGAAGCCGGGAGCGGGGGAGGGCGAGGGAGACGGTGACCGGGGTGGGCCAGCCGTCCGCCCGGCGGGAGAGCGCGAGGCCGACGCCCTCCTGGCCGGCCAGGATCTCCCGGCAGTGGGCGCCGTAGAAGTCGTCGCCGAAGACGGTCGCGAGCGAGGTGCTCAGGCCGAAGCGGGCGGCGGCGACCGCGAGATTGGCCATGCCGCCCGGGCCGCAGCCCATGCCCGTCGTCCAGATCTCCTCGCCCGGTGCGGGCGGTCTGCCCAGACCCGTGAGGACGAGGTCGTAGAAGAGCAGCCCGGTCAGCAGCACATCGGGCCGGTCGTCATCCACGGAGGCGTCCTCTCGTCGGAACCGTTCGTCAGAACTGTTCAAATTCGGTGCACGGAATCGTGCGCCGCACCGGGAGTCTGGTCAATACCCGAGCAGAACTGCGCATGGATTTGATTGAAGATGACGAGTAGTGTTCATGTCGTGCTGGCAGAACGACGACACCAACTCATCCTGCGGGCCCTGCGCTCCGGTGGCCCCGCAGCCGTGACCGACCTCTCCGAGCAACTGGGCGTGAGCCCCGCGACGATCAGGCGTGACCTGGTCAGGCTGGAGGAGGACGGCCTGCTCACCCGGGTCCACGGCGGAGCCGTCGCGGAGGAGGGCGACCAGCCCTTCGCCGAGGTCGCCGAGGTGCGCGTGGCCGAGAAGGACGCCATAGCCGAGCACGCGGCCGCGATGGTCGAAGACGGTCAGTCGGTCCTCCTCGACATCGGCACCACCGCCTACCGGCTCGCCCGCAGACTGCACGGCCGCCGGCTCACCGTGATCACCAGCAACCTGGTGGTCTACGAGGAGCTGGCCGACGACGAAGGCATCGAACTGGTGCTGCTCGGCGGCATGGTCCGCCGCGACTACCGCTCCCTGGTCGGCTTCCTCACCGAGGACAACCTGCGCCAGCTGCACGCCGACTGGCTCTTCCTCGGCACCAGCGGAGTGCGTCCGGGCGGGCAGGTGATGGACACGACGGTCGTCGAGGTGCCGGTCAAGCGCGCCATGATCAAGGTGAGCGACCGGGTCGTGCTGCTCGCCGATGCGGCGAAGTTCCCGGGTACGGGAATGGCGAAGGTCTGCGGTCCCGAGGACCTGGACGTGGTGGTGACGAACGCGCCGGCCGACCCGGTGACCCGCTTCGCACTTCAGGAGGCGGGCGTCGAGGTGGTCCTGGCAGGAGAGGTGCAGGCGTGAAGCTGACGATTCTGGGCGGCGGCGGGTTCCGGGTGCCGCTCGTGTACGGGGCGCTCCTGGGGGACCGGGGCGAGGGACGGGTGACGGAGGTCGTTCTGCACGATCTGGACGACAGCCGCCTGTATGCGGTCTCCCGTGTGCTGTCCGAACAGGCGTCGACGGTCGCCGACGCCCCCCGGGTGACCGCCACGACCGACCTCGACGATGCCCTGCGCGGTGCCGACTTCGTCTTCTCCGCGATCCGCGTCGGCGGCCTGGAGGGCCGGGCGGACGACGAGCGGGTGGCCCTCGCGGAGGGTGTCCTCGGCCAGGAGACGGTCGGCGCGGGCGGCATCGCCTACGGGCTGCGGACCGTGCCGGTCGCCGTCGACATCGCGCGACGGGTGGCCCGACTGGCCCCCGACGCCTGGGTCATCAACTTCACCAACCCGGCAGGGCTGGTCACCGAGGCCATGTCCCGCCACCTCGGCGACCGTGTCATCGGCATCTGCGACTCGCCGGTCGGCCTCGGCCGCCGTATCGCCCGGGTGCTCGGCGCGAACCCGAGGGAGGCCTGGATCGACTACGTCGGCCTCAACCACCTCGGCTGGGTGCGCGGTCTGCACGTCGCGGGCCGGGACGAGCTGCCACGCCTGCTCGCCGATCCCGGCCTGCTCGGCTCCTTCGAGGAGGGCAAGCTCTTCGGCGTCGACTGGCTGCAGTCGCTGGGCGCGATCCCCAACGAGTACCTGCACTACTACTACTTCAACCGCGAGGCCGTACGCGCCTACCGGGAGGCCGAGAAGACCCGCGGCGCCTTCCTGCGCGACCAGCAGGCGCGGTTCTACGAGGACGCCGGGCGCACGGACGTCTCCGCCCTCGACGTCTGGGACCGCACCCGCGCCGAGCGCGAGGCGACCTACATGGCCGAGAACCGGGAGACGGCCGGTGCCGGCGAACGGGACGCCGACGACCTCTCCGGCGGCTACGAGAAGGTGGCCCTCGCGCTGATGCGGGCCATCGCCCGGGACGAGCGCACCACCCTGATCCTCAACGTCCGCAACCGAGGCACCCTGTCCGTGCTCGACGCGGACGCCGTCATCGAAGTCCCTTGCCTGGTCGACGCCAACGGTGCCCACCCGGTGGCGGTCGCCCCGCTGCCCGGCCACGCCACCGGCCTGGTGTGCGCGGTCAAGGCCGTCGAGCGCGAGGTGCTCGCCGCCGCGGAGTCCGGCTCGCGTACGACCGCTGTGAAGGCCTTCGCGCTGCACCCGCTGGTGGACTCGGTCAACGTGGCCCGTCGCCTGGTCGAGGGGTACACGGCCGTCCACCCCGGCCTCGGGTACCTGAAGTAGGCTCCGCGGACAGTGCGGCAAGCGCTTTCCGCCCGCCTTCGCCCAGCTCTCCCCGCTCTGCCCAGCCGACCCCGTCGCTCCGCCCTCTCGGGAGACCTCTCATGCACGACGAACGCCGCCGCATCGACGAGCGCGTAGAGCGCCTCCACCACCAGCGCATCAAACCGGCGATCCACGCGGCCGCCGTCCCCTTCGAGGTGGCGGCCTGGCAGGCGCCGGGCGAGCCGGTCTCCTTCGAGGAGGCAGCGGCCGCGCCGTACGAGCCCTTCGCGATGGACACCCCGTGGGGACCGCCCTGGGGCACGACGTGGTTCCGGATGCGCGGCCAGGTGCCGGCCGAGTTCGCGGGCCGGCGCGTGGAGGCCGTCATCGACCTCGGCTTCGTGGGGGACTGGCCCGGCAACCAGGCCGAGGCCCTCGTCCACCGCACGGACGGCACCCCGCTGAAGGCCGTCAACCCGCTCAACCAGTACGTGCCGGTCGCCCACCCGGCGGCGGGCGGAGAACCCGTCGACTACCTGGTGGAGGCCGCCTCCAACCCCGACATCCTGGCCGGCGACTTCGCGGGCCCGACCCCGTTGGGCGACGTACTGACGGCGGGCGACCGTCCGCTGTACACCTTCCGCCGCGCCGACATCGCCGTCCTCGACGAGGAGGTCTGGCACCTTGACCTCGACGTCCAGGTGCTGCGCGAGCTGATGCTGGAGCTGGGCGAGCACGACCCACGCCGGCACGAGATCATGCACGCCCTCGACCGGGCCATGGACCTCCTCGACCTGGACGACATCTCCGGCTCGGCGGCCGCCGTGCGCGAGGCCCTGAAACCGGTACTGTCCAAGCCCGCGCACGCGAGCGCGCACATCATCTCCGGCGTCGGGCACGCGCACATCGACTCGGCCTGGCTGTGGCCGATCCGCGAGACCAGGCGCAAGACCTCCCGCACCTTCTCCAACGTCACCTCCCTCGCCGACGAGTACGAGGAGTTCGTCTTCGCCTGCTCACAGGCCCAGCAGTACGAGTGGGTGCGCGACAACTACCCGCAGGTGTGGGCCCGTATCCAGGAGTCCGTGAAGCGGGGTCAGTGGGCGCCGGTCGGCGGCATGTGGGTGGAGGCCGACGGCAACCTGCCGGGCGGCGAGGCGATCGCCCGCCAGCTCGTCCACGGCAAGCGGTTCTTCATCGAGCACTTCGGCATCGAGACCAAGGGTGTCTGGCTGCCCGACTCGTTCGGCTACACCGCCGCCTACCCGCAGCTCGCCAAGCTCGCCGGAAACGAGTGGTTCCTCACCCAGAAGATCTCCTGGAACCAGACCAACAAGTTCCCCCACCACACCTTCTGGTGGGAGGGCATCGACGGCACCCGCATCTTCACCCACTTCCCACCCGTCGACACCTACAACGCCCGCTTCAGCGGCGAGGAGATGGCCCGCGCGGTCCGCAACTACAGCGAGAAGGGCGGCGCCACGCGCTCCCTGGCCCCGTTCGGCTGGGGCGACGGCGGTGGCGGCCCCACCCGCGAGATCATGGAGCGGGCACGGCGGCTGAAGGACCTGGAGGGCTCCCCGAAGGTCGAGATCGAACACCCCGACGCGTTCTTCGCGAAGGCCCGCGCCGAATACCCGGACGCACCGGTCTGGGTCGGCGAGCTGTATCTGGAGCTGCACCGCGCCACCTACACCTCCCAGGCCCGCACCAAGCAGGGCAACAGGCGCAGCGAACACCGGCTGCGCGAGGCCGAGTTGTGGGCGACGACGGCCGCGCTGCACGCGCCGGGCTACACCTACCCGTACGAAAAGCTCGACCGCCTGTGGAAGACGGTCCTGCTGCACCAGTTCCACGACATCCTGCCCGGCTCGTCCATCGCCTGGGTGCACCGCGAGGCGGAGGCCGAGTACGCCCGGGTGGCCGGGGAACTGGAGGAGCTGACCGCCGAGGCGGTGGCGGCGCTCGGCACCGGCGGGACCCGGGTGTTCAACGCCGGCCCCTTCGACCGCGCGGAGGTGGTCCGCACCGCCGAGGGCACACCCGCCTACGTCGAGGTGCCCGCGAGCGGCAGCGCCCCGCTGACGGACGCCGAGCCGCAGCGACCGGTGACGGTCGGCGGGCGGGTGCTGGACAACGGCCTGGTCCGGGTGCAGGTGAACGAGGACGGCACCCTGTCGTCCGTGTTCGATCTACGGGCGAACCGCGAAGTCCTGGCCGAGCCCGGCAATCTGCTGCGCCTGCACACGGACCTGCCCAACTACTGGGACGCCTGGGACATCGACAAGCACTACAAGAACCGGTACACGGACCTCCTGGACGCCGAGTCGGTCACGGTCGTCGAAGAAGACCCGCTCGTGGGCGCGATCCGTGTCACGCGCCCCTTCGGCAAAGGCTCGAAGATCACCCAGACGATCACCGTCCGCGCGGGCAGCCCCCGCATCGACTTCGAGACGGACATCGACTGGCACGAGGCCGAGAAGATCCTCAAGGCCGCGTTCCCCGTGGACATCAGGGCCCCGCACTCCTCGGCCGAGATCCAGTTCGGCCACGTCCAGCGCCCCACCCACACCAACACCAGCTGGGAGGCGGCCCGCTTCGAGGTCTCCGGCCACCGCTGGGTGCACATCGGCGAACCCGGCTACGGCGTCGCGGTCATCAACGACTCGACGTACGGCCACGACGTCTCCCGCACGGTCCGCGAGGACGGAGGTACGACCACCACGGTGCGGCTGAGCCTGGTGCGCGCCCCACGCGTCCCGGACCCGGGGGCCGACCAGGGACGGCACCGATTCACCTACTCCCTGCTGCCCGGCGCGGACATCGCGGACGCGGTCGCCGAGGGCTACGCGCTGAACCTCCCGCTGCGGGTGACCCGGGCGGCGGGCGAGCCGGAGCCGGTGGTCGCGGTCGAGGGTGAGGGTGTGACGGTCGAGGCGGTCAAGCTCGCCGACGACCGCTCCGGTGACGTCGTCGTACGGCTCTACGAGTCCCGTGGCGGCCGCGCCGGCGGTGTGCTGCGCCCCGGCTTCCCGCTCGCCGACGCCCGGGTCACCGACCTGCTGGAACGCCCCCTTCAGGACGCGGTCGTCACGGCCGACGGCGGGGTGTCCGTCGCACTGCGGCCCTTCCAGATCCTGACCCTGCGGCTGCGCCGCGCCGAGGTGGGCTGAGCCATGGCCGTACAACCCTGGTTCGCCGACTCCAAGTTGGGGATCTTCGTCCACTGGGGCATCTACGCCGTCGACGGCGTCCAGGAGTCCTGGTCGTTCTACGACGGCATCGTGCCGTACGACCGGTACATGTCGCAGCTGGACCGGTTCACGGCCGCGCGCTACGACCCCCGTGCGTGGGCCGCCCTGTTCGCCCGTGCGGGCGCCGGGTACGCCGTGCTGACCAGCCGGCACCACGACGGCGTCGCCCTGTGGGACACGGCCCACGGCGATCTCCACCTGGGCCGCGACTTCATCGGCCCCTACGCCGACGCCCTGCGCGAGCAGGGCCTCAGGGTCGGCCTCTACTACTCGCACTCCGACTGGAGCCACCCCGACTACGCCTCCACACGCAGGCCGGGCCGCCCGCCGGAGCAGGAGGACAACCGGTACTCGGAGGTCGCGGCCGGGTCCGAGGATTTGACGGCCTGGGAGCGGTTCATCGCCTACCGGGACGGTCAGGCAAAGGAACTGGCCTCCCGCTACCGGCCCGACCTGATGTGGTTCGACGGCGAGTGGGAACGCAGCGAGGAACAGTGGCGCATCCCTGAACTCGCCGCGCTGATCCGCTCGTACGCGCCGGACTGCGTCTTCAACGCGCGGATGCTCGGCGAGGGCGACTACGCCACGCCCGAGCAGGGCGCCCCGGTGATCCCGCCGGCGGGCCCCTGGGAGCTGTGCCTGACGGTCAACGACTCCTGGGGTTTCCAACACCACGACCACAACCACAAATCGGTCGACCAGTTGATCCGGTACTTCGCCGAGACCATCGGCGGCGGGGGCAACCTGCTGCTCGACGTCGGCCCGAGGGAGGACGGGACGATCCCGGCCGAGCAGGCCGAACGCCTGGAAGGGCTCGGCGAGTGGATCCGCAGGCACGCGGAGGCCGTGTACGGGACGCTGCGGGGGCTCCCCGCCGGGCACCACTACGGCCCGAGCACCCTGTCCCCGGACCGACGCACCCTGTACCTGGTCCTGTTCGACGCCCCGCGCGCCGAGATCAACGTACGCGGGCTGCTCGGCGGGGTGCGCCGCGTCACCGTGCTCGGCAGCGGAAGGGAGCTGGCCCACCGGGTCACCGGCGGTCTGCACGAGACGCCCGGGGTGCTGTGGATCGAGCCGCCCGCCGGGGCCGACCTCGACCCGCACGCCACGGTGCTCGCGGTGGAGCTGGAGGGTGAGCTGGAGCTCTACCGGGGGGCGGGCCGCTCCTGACCGCGGGGCGCCCGCTGCCGCTGCGGGAGGTGTGCATCGGGCCGGCCGGTCGCTCCCCGTGACCGCGGCCGACCGACCCGATCCCCCGTTCCCCCGTTGGTGCTTCCCCCGTTTCCCCGTGGTGCTTCCCCCGTGGTGCTTCCCCCGTTGTTCCCCCGTGTTCCGTGTTGCTGTTATGAAGAGCGGCCAGGTCGCCCCCTGATACACCCCGGGCGGAAAAAAATCCCCCCGGCCCGGGAGCCAGGGGGATCTCGGTCGTGCCGGAGCCGCCTCAGCCGGTGAAGCCGGCCGTGATCGAGGTGAACTGCCAGTTGTTCTGGCTGATGCCGGAGCAGTTGCTCACCACGCCGCCGCCCGCACAGGGCCGGTCGCGGTTGACGGACCAGAAGGCGAGCCGGGCGATGTGGTGGGAGTTGGCCCAGTCGCGGATCTGGGTCCAGATCGCCGGGGTCGTCGTCTCCTGCTGGTCGGACAGGCCGTTCATGCCGGAGATGCCGATGTGCGAGTAGGCGGTCGCGTCGTCCCAGCCGAAGGTGGACTTCAGCTTGTTCTTCAGGCCCTCGGCCGCGCCCACCGTGTTGCCGTACATGTCGGATCCGCCGCCGAAGTCGAACGGCATGATGGTGAAGACGTCGATGTTGGCGCCGAGCGACTGCGCCTGCTCGATGAGCCGGTTGCCGTAGTAGGTCGGGCCGGTGGTCGAGGTGCCGAAGGTGACGATGGTCTTCAGGCCGGGGTTGTTGGCCTTGACCGTCTTCAGAGCGGTGAGGATCTTCGCCTGGACGGCCTCGTTCTCGAACTCGTCCGTGTTCTCGATGTCCATGTCGATCGCCTTGAGCGAGTAGGCGTCGATCACCCGCTGCAGCGCCCCGGCCAGTGCGCTCGCCGAGGAGCAGTTGGCGCCGAGCTTGCTGCCCTGCCAGCCGCCGAACGACGGGACGATGTCACCGCCCGCCGAGCGGATCTGGTTGATCGCGCTCTGGTCGACACCGCCGGTGAGCGCCCGACTGCCGTCCCAGGCGGGGGTGCAGCCGCCCGAGTCCAGCACGAACGCCATCGTGAACCACTTGATGCCGGTCGCGCTCATCACCGTGCTCGGGCTCGGCGGGTCGCCCCAGCCCTCGTACAGGTAAGGGGCCGCCTGCTTGAAGCCGGTTCCGCCGCCGCTGCCCGCGTCCGTCGTGACGGACACGGAGTTGGAGGCCGCGGAGCTGTTCCCGGCCGCGTCCCGCGCCTTCACGCTGAAGGTGTACGACGTGCTCGGCGACAGTCCGCCGACCGTGGCGGACGTACCGGAGACGCTGAGGACCTGACTGGAGCCGCTGTAGATGTCGTACGCCGTCACGCCCACGTTGTCGGTGGCGGCGTTCCACTTCAGGGACACGCTCGACGAGGTCTTGCCGGTCGAGGCGAGCCCGCTGGGTGCGGTCGGCGCCTGGGTGTCCCCGCCGCCACCGCCGCCCGGTCCGTCCAGGCTGATGTCGTCGGCCTGGTACGAGCCCTGCGCGTACCAGCCGTGCACATAGATGGTGGCACTGGTCTGCGAGGCGCCCGTGGTGAAGGAGACGCTCAGTTGGCTGTAGGCGGACGGCGACGTGGTCCAGGTGGAGGCGCCGCCGTTGACGCCGAGGTAGACGTAGCTGCCGCGGACCCAGCCGCTGAGCGAGTACGTCGTGTTCGGCTGGACCGCGACCGTCTGGCTGCACTGTGCGTTGTCGCTCGCGGTCACGGCGCCCTGCAGGGCCTTGGAGCCGCCGTGCACGGGGGAGGAGACGACCGAACCGAGGTTGCCGGTGCAGGTCCAGGGGGACAGGCCGCCCGATTCGAAGCCTGCGTTGGAAAGGACGTTGGCCGCCTGGGCGGTGCCCGGCAGCGCGACGGCTCCGCCGAGCGCGAGGGCGGCGGAGCCGAGCAGAGCGAGGAGCCGGCGTCTGGGACGCCCGAGTATGTGGCGCACGCGATCTCCCTGTGGGGACGGGGTGTTGGGGAGTACAGGGGAGTACAGGGGAGTGCGGAAGAGATGCGCCAACCAAGTTGGTATGGACCAATCGGACTGTCAAGGGTCACGACGGGAATTGGTCCATACCGGTGAGTGAAGCGCCCCCGAGGGGGCGTGGGGAACTGCGCGAGCGGCCACGGACCGCCCGCAGCCGGCCCGATGCGCCGGACAGGCCCTAAAGCGGCAGCACCTCGGCCGCCTCGGCCGCCTGCGCGGGCGCAGGGACCGCCGGCAGCAGAACCTCGGCCTCCTCCACCCGCTGCCGCGGAAGCGCCGCCGGCCTCAGCGGACGCGGCCCGGACACCACCGTGTAGTCCTGGCCCAGGAACGGCGGTTCGATCACACCCGGGTCCTCGCCCAGTGCCAACTGCACCGCCGCCCAGGGGGCGTTCACCCCGCAGAGCGACAGCTGGTGCAGCCCGCCGGCGGGCCGCGTGTTGACGTCGAGCAGCACCGGGCGGTCGCCGAGCATCCGGAACTGGATGTTGGACAGGTGGTGCAGTCCGAAGCCCTCCGCGATCAGCCGGGCCGGCGCCAGCCACTGCTCGTGCAGCGTGAAGCCCCGGCGGCGGCCGTTCTTGGTCCGGCCCACGGCCAGCCGGACGCGGTTGTCCGGACCGGTCAGGCAGTCCACGGACACCTCCGGCTGCTCCAGACGCGGCATCACCAGCCAGTCCACGGGTTCCTCCGCCCGCCGCAGCGCGTCGACCACCAGATCCAGCTGGACGTACGGACCGGGGAAGCCGCTGAGGTGCAGAAGCGAGAAGGGGGCGCGGGTGATCACCCGGAAGCCGACCCCGCCCGCGCCGGCGGCCGGCTTGAAGCACGCCCTGTGCCCGGCCGCCTCCAACTCCTCCACCACGGCGACGAGTTCGTCCGCCGTGCGGACCCGCCACCACGGCGGCACCGGCACACCGACCGAGCGGACCGCCTCGTACGCGGTCGCCTTGTCCTCGAACACGGCCACCGCCTCGGGCGTCGGGGCCAGCAGTGCCGTACCCGCCGCCGCGAACTCGGCGCGGTGCGCCACGATCGCCGCCTGGTGCAGCCGGGGCACGAACACGTCGATGCCCCGCCGAGCGCACTGGTCGAGCGCGTACTCGACGTACCCGGCCGGGGACAGGCCCTCCGGCTCCAGGTCGGCGGTGTCGGCGGCGGCCAGCACGGGGGAGTCGGCATCCCCGTGGGTGGCATGGATCTCGACCGCCCGGTCGCTGGGATTTCTCCGCAGCTGATCCATGAAGAACACGTTCTCCGCGTACGTGCGGTTGAGCCAGACGCGTACGCGAGAGAGCATGCAGGCCGCCTTTCAGGGTTTTCGGGCAGGGCTCAGCGGCCCGTGCCCGGGCAGGAGGAAGGAAGGGACACCAAACGGCCCTGTGCGAAGGGGAATTAGGGGCGTCGATGTTGCGGCGATCATACGGCTTTCAAGAGGGCCGGCGTGCAACGCGCAGGTTACGGATCGGCCGGGGCTGTGCGGTGGTGACCCGGCCGGGGCGGGTTCCCCTTGTCCCCGGCCGGGTGAATGTGTTCTCGTGGTGGCGACGGGATGATCGAAAGGGGTGCGGGGTGGAGTTAACGGCCGGGGCCGGACAGCTGCTGGCCATCAGTGACCTGCACATCTCCTATCCGGAGAACCGTGCGCTCGTCGAACGGATCCGCCCCCACACGGAAGACGACTGGCTGATCGTCGCCGGGGACATCGCGGAGACCGTCGAGGACGTCCGCTGGACTCTCGCCACGCTCGCGGACCGCTTCCGCAAGGTCCTGTGGGCGCCCGGCAACCACGAACTGTGGACCCATCCGAGGGACACCGTCACCCTGCGCGGCGTCGCCCGTTACGAGCACCTCGTAGCCCTGTGCCGGGAACTGGGCGTGACCACCCCCGAGGATCCGTACCCGGTCTGGCGCGGCCCCGGCGGACCGGTCGTGGTCGCCCCGCTGTTCCTGCTGTACGACTACTCCTTCCTGCCGGCCGGCTGTGCCACCAAGGAGGAGGGCCTGGCCTACGCGGAGAGCACCGGCATCGTCTGCAACGACGAGTTCCTGCTGCACCCCGACCCCTACCCGACCCGCGAGGCCTGGTGCCGGGCCCGGGTCGCCGAGACCGAGCGCAGGCTCGCCGAGCTGCCCGAGGACCTGCCCACCGTCCTCGCCGGCCACTATCCGCTCGACCGGCATCCGATGGACGTGCTGTGGCACCCGGAGTTCGCCATGTGGTGCGGCACCACGCTCACCGCCGACTGGCACCGTCGGTTCCGGGTCGAGACCATGGTCTACGGCCATCTGCACATCCCGCGGACCACCTGGCACGAGGGCGTCCGCTTCGAAGAGGTATCCGTGGGATACCCCCGCGAATGGCGCAAGCGCCCGGTTCCCCCGGGGCAGCTGCGCCGCATCCTGCCGATGGAGGTCGGGCCCAGTGATCGAGGAGCTGCTCCCGGAGTCGGTGGTGGCCGTGGAAGCGTTCGGTGACCACGAGGCCCAGGAGACCTTGCTGTACCCGGAGGAACAACAGCTCGTGGCACGGGCGGTGGACAAGCGCCGCCGGGAGTTCACGGCCGTACGGGTGTGCGCCCGGCGTGCCATGGAGAAACTCGGCGTGCCGCCGCAGCCCGTCCTGACCGGCGAGCGCGGCGCGCCGAGGTGGCCGGCCGGACTGGTCGGCAGCATGACCCACTGCGAGGGATACCGCGCCGCCGCCCTGGTCCGCGCCACGGACCTGGCCTCCCTCGGGATCGACGCCGAGTCGCACGGACCGCTGCCGGAGGGTGTCTTCGAGAGCATCTCGCTGCCCGCCGAGCAGGACCGGCACCGCAGGCTGTGCGCCGCCCGGCCCGGCGTCCACTGGGACCGGCTGCTGTTCAGCGCCAAGGAGTCCGTCTACAAGGCGTGGTTTCCCCTCACCCGCGCCTGGCTGGACTTCTCCGAGGCCGACATCGAGCTGGTCACCGAGCCGGGGCGGGACACCCGCGGCCGCTTCCATGCGCGCCTCCTCGTCCCGGGGCCGCTGGTGGACGGCGTACGCCTGACCGGTTTCCAGGGCCGCTGGCTGGTCACGGACGGTCTGGTGCTGACGGTGGTGACCGTCCCGCACCACTGACGGGGCGTGCGGCACGGTCACCGGGGCCCGTCTCACTCCAGCGGGCACCAGTGGCGCACCAGCCGGAAGAACTCCTCCTCGTTGCCCGCCAGGCCCGCCCGCGCCAGCGCCCGCTCCGCCTCGGCGAGCACCGCGGGCGGCACCATGACGGGCCGGCCGCCGTCCGGAGGCCCGTCGAAGGCTGCGCGCACGGTGTGCAGCAGCCGCAGATAGGCCTGCACGGCGGTGCGCTCACGGTCGGTCAGTACGGCGGTGGGCATCGGTCGGCTCTCCCCGGTTCGGCATCACGGTCACGCGCGCTGCGGCGCTCGTACCCAGCTTGCCGTCCACCACTGACAACGCCGTTCCACCCGGTATCGGTTCGCCCGCTCGGCAGAGGCGAAACGCCACCGACAGCCCTGTGGCGGGTCCGTTCAGCCCTGTGGCCGGACCGTCAGCCCTGTGGGCCCCTGCATCCGGGCGACGCCTCGATGCGGCCCGCCACGTCGTCGCGCCGGATCGGGCCCCGTTGCGCCGAACCGGCGGGCCAGGTGCGGCACTTGCCGGCGCGGAGCGGGCCGAAGGCCCCGGCCTCGTGCTCCGCGGCCCGGGCGGAACGGTTGCCGGCGGCCGCCCGGCGGTACCGTGGCCCGCCGTCGTGGGGACCGATCGGAGTCGTCGCTCGGCGCCGGTGTGGCGACGCCGAAGCCCACGCCGTCGACGTGGTGGCCCGAGCGGTCGGCCCGCAGATGCCACCGCTCATGGCCGAGCATCACCAACCGGTGCTCGGTCGCGGCGCGTTCCTCCACGACGAACGGGTCCCGGTCGGCCATGTCCGGCCACAGCCCGTCGGCCGGACCGGGCGGGAAGACGGCCGTGCGCTGCGGTGCGGTGCGGACGTGCACGGGGCTGCCGCGACGGCGGCCCATCCCCTCGCACAGCGGGCGGTACGGCTCGTGCGGAGGGCCGACGCGGGCAGCGTGAGTCCCCCGGTCGGCTCGGCACACGGCCGGCGCATGCCCCTGCCGGCGCCCGCCGTCCTCGCCCGGCTCACGACTCGGGACGTTTGACACTCTCCAGCAGCATGTCGAGCCACTCCGCGACCTTGTCCCGGTGCTGGTCGGTGGGCAGTTGCGCGGCGCGCCACGCTATCCCGCGCACCCCGTGGTCCTGCAGCAGCCGCTCCAGCGGATCGTCCGCCGCCTCGGCCGCGGCACGCTCCCGGTCGGCGAGCTTCTGCAGCAGCTCCTGCTCGGTGCGCTGCAGCGCACCCGCCAGCGCCTCGGGGTCCTCCGCCGTGAGGAAGCCGGCGTGCACCCGGAAGAACCGTTGCACGGCGTCGCAGTGCTCCATGGTGGGCCGGCGGTCGCCGTTGATCAGCGCGCCGGCCTGCTGCCGGGACATGCCCGCACCGTCGGCGATCTCCTGCTGGGTGTACTTGCGGCCGCCCGGCTTCAGCCGGGTGCGGCGCAGCAGGTCCAGGCGCTGCAGAAAGCGGGCCTGGACGTCCGGCTCGCCCGCCGGGCGGCCGCTGAGCAGGGCCTTGAGCACCGGTTCAGGGACACCACAGGCGACGGAGAGCCGCCCGACGTCGAAGACCTCGGCGTGCGGCACACCGAGCCGGTCGGCGAGCGCGGTGACGCGGGCGACGACGGCCGGCAGCTGAGCGGTCTCCGTGGCATCCGGATCCTCGTAGCCATCCGTCACCGACAGAACTCCTACGTCTCTCGAGGGCTTGTGGTGCTTCCGTGCTTCTCACAAGCGGTTGCCGTGAACTTCCCGGAGAGTAGCGGGTGCTTCGAACTCGCATCCAGGTGTCGCCACAACTGTGGCGAATTTCGGCCGTCCATCGGCATGAAATGCCACGATAGTTGACACGGCTCTCGTCGGAGCAGCAGGATCGCATCGCCGCGTGAAGGCCGCAGAGGCAAGAGGGGTGACCTCCCGATGGCACATCAGGCAGGAGGGCAGTGGCCGGCGCCGCGGCCCGTCCCCGAGGGCTGCGAGGTCCAGGCGTATCTGCAGGACTACGCCACTCTTCTGGAGGCCGTACCGTTCCCGTCCCTGGTCGTCGACCACCGCTGGAACGTGGTGATGGCCAACGGCCCGTTCGAGACACTGTTCCGGGGTGTGCGCCCTCATCCGACGGCCATGCCCGGGGACAACTTCCTGCGGTTCGTCCTGTTCCACCCCGACGCCGGCGCGATCCTCGGCGAGCACGAGGCCGGCTGGTGCCTGCCGATGCTGGCCCACCTCAAGACCGCGGTCGAGCGCTACGGCCACGACCGCGAACTCCAGGCCGTGCGCCGGGACGTCGCCCAGGACCCGATCATGGAGGCCGCCTACCGGCAGGGCCTGCCGCACTGGATCCTCGCCGTCGGCGAGGCCGGGGCGCAACTCGACGGCGCCGTACGCCTCCTGTTCCACCCCGACCCGCGCCGGGGCCCCACCGAGTGCCGGATCGTCGACGAGACGCCCCGGACCCTCCAGGAGATCGGCTGCACGCGTCTGACGATGGTTCTGCGCGACGCCCGCCGCCCGGCCGCCGCCTCGCGCCGCCCACGCAGGCCGCGCGGCGCGGGCACACATCTGACGGTCGTCCCGGCGCCCAAGGACTGACCCGGTTCCGTCGGCGTTCAGGTCGCCGACGGGGCCGGGCAGGAATCACTCCTCCTGCCCATGGCACCGCCGGACCCCGTTTACGCAAACAGCTTGCATGGCTTGCGCTAGTCTTGCGTCCATGACGCGACGACTTGCGGAAGTGGCGAAGAAGGTCGGGGTCAGCGAGGCCACGGTCAGCCGGGTGCTCAACGGCAAGCCCGGGGTCTCCGACGCCACGCGGCAGGCGGTGCTGACGGCCCTCGACGTCCTCGGCTACGAGCGCCCCACCCAGCTGCGCGGTGAACGCGCCCGGCTCGTCGGTCTGGTCCTGCCGGAGTTGCAGAACCCCATCTTCCCGGCGTTCGCCGAGGTCATCGGGGGTGCGCTGGCCCAGCTCGGGCTCACCCCGGTCCTGTGCACGCAGACCAAGGGCGGGGTCTCCGAGGCGGACTACGTGGAGCTGCTGCTGCAACAGCAGGTCTCCGGCGTCGTCTTCGCCGGCGGCCTGTACGCGCAGGCGGACGCGCCGCACGACCACTACCGGCTGCTCGCCGACCGCAACATCCCGGTGGTGCTGGTCAACGCGGCCATCGAGCACCTGGGCTTCCCGGGCGTGTCCTGCGACGACGCGGTCGCCGTCGAGCAGGCCTGGCGGCACCTGGCCTCCCTCGGCCACGAGCGGATCGGCCTGGTCCTCGGCCCCGGCGACCACGTCCCCTCGGCGCGCAAGCTGGCCGCCGCGCGCGCCGTCGCCGGTGACCTGCCGGACGAGTTCGTCGCGCGGGCCATCTTCTCCATCGAGGGCGGTCACGCGGCCGCCTCGCGCCTGATCGACCGTGGCGTCACCGGCATCGTCTGCGCCAGCGACCCCCTGGCTCTCGGTGCCGTCCGGGCCGCCCGCCGCAAGGGGCTCGAGGTTCCCGGGCGGATCTCGGTCGTGGGCTACGACGACTCCGCCTTCATGAACTGCACCGAACCCCCGCTCACCACCGTCCGCCAGCCCATCGAGGCCATGGGCCGCGCTGCCGTGGAGCTGCTGAACGCCCGGATCGGCGGCTCCGCCGTACCGGCCGAGGAACTGCTCTTCGAGCCGGAACTGGTGGTGCGCGGCTCCACCGCGCAAGCTCCGCGCGACTGAGATCCGGAAGATCCACCCTGCTGTTCAATAATTTCAGATTCTGCGCGACATCTTGCGGCGAGAAGGTGTCGATGCTTGAGTGTGCGGCGCCCACCGCTCCTGCCTTGAGGGGTCCACCGATGAGAAGCACCGGGTTCCGCCGTACCCTCGCCGCGATCGGCGTCTGTTCCTCCCTCGCCCTCGCCGCGTCCGCCTGCGGAGCGGGCGACGACGATGCGGCGAGCGGCAAGACCCGCATCACGGTCAACTGCCAGCCGCCCAAGAGCGCCAAGGTCGACCGGCAGTTCTTCGAGGAGGACATCGCCTCCTTCGAGAAGCAGAACCCGGACATCGACGTCGTCGCGCACGACGCCTTCCCCTGCCAGGACCCGAAGACCTTCGACGCCAAGCTCGCCGGCGGGCAGATGGAGGACGTCTTCTACACGTACTTCACCGACGCCGGGCACGTCGTCGACATCGACCAGGCGGCCGATCTCACGCCCTATCTCAAGGAACTGAAGAGCTACGGCAGCATCCAGAAGCAGCTGCGGGACATCTACACCGTGGACGGGAAGGTCTACGGCATCCCGCGCACCGGGTACTCCATGGGGCTGATCTACAACCGCAAGCTCTTCGAGAAGGCCGGACTCGACCCCGACAAGCCCCCGGCGACCTGGGAAGAAGTCCGCGCCGACGCCAAGCGGATCGCCGCCCTCGGCAACGGAACCGTCGGATACGCCGACTACAGCGCGCAGAACCAGGGTGGCTGGCACTTCACGGCCGAGCTGTACTCGCAGGGCGGCGACGTCGTCGGCGCCGACGGCAAGAAGGCGACCGTCGACACCCCCGAGGGCCGGGCCGTGCTCCAGAACCTGCACGACATGCGGTGGACGGACGACTCGATGGGCAGCAGGCAGCTCCTGATCATCAACGACGTGCAGCAGATGATGGGTTCGGGCAAGCTCGGCATGTACCTGTCCGCCCCCGACAACATCCCGATCCTGGTCAAGGAGAAGGGCGGCAACTACAAGGACCTCGCCCTCGCCCCCATGCCCGGCGGCAAGGGCACCCTCATCGGCGGCGACGGCTACATGTTCAGCAAGAAGGACACGCCCGCTCAGATCCGCGCCGGACTGAGGTGGCTGGACCATATGTTCCTCACCCCGGGATCGGGCTTCCTCGGCGACTACGCCCGCGCCAAGAAGAAGGACGCACCCGTGGGCCTGCCCGAGCCGCGCCTGTTCACCGGCGCCGCCGATGCCAAGGACCAGCAGGTCAAGAAGGCCAACGCCAATGTTCCGGTGGAGAACTACCAGGCCTTCCTCGACGGCAACCAGCAGCTCCGGATGAAGATCGAGCCGCCGAGCGCCCAGCAGATCTACTCCGTCCTCGACGGAGTCGTCTCCGCCGTCCTCACCAAGAAAGACGCGGACATCGACCAGCTCCTGGCGGACGCGTCCGGCAAGATCGACAGCATTCTCGCCCGGGGCTGACCGCCATGACGAAGACGGCCGAGCGGCGCCCGGCCGAGGAGGCCGCCGTCCACCCGGTGCAGGCGCCGCCCCCGGTAGGGGGCCGGGGGCGGCGCCGCCTCGTCGACCAGGCCCGCGCCTACGCCTTCCTGCTCGGCGGCTTGATCTGCTTCGCGCTGTTCTCCTGGTACCCGGCGATCCGCGCGGTCGTCATCGCCTTCCAGAAGTACACGCCCGGCTCCTCGCCCGAGTGGGCCGGCACCGCCAACTTCACCCGCGTCTGGCACGACCCGGAGTTCACCGCGGCCTGGCGCAACACCCTCACCTTCACCCTGCTGGCCCTGCTCATCGGCTTCGCCGTCCCCTTCGTCCTCGCCCTGGTCATCAACGAGCTGCGGCACGCGAAGGCCTTCTTCCGGGTCGTGGTCTACCTGCCGGTGATGATCCCGCCGGTGGTCAGCGCCCTGCTGTGGAAGTGGTTCTACGACCCCGGCGCCGGCCTCGCCAACGAAGCCCTGCGGTTCCTGCACCTGCCCACCTCGAACTGGTCGAACGGCACCGACACCGCACTCGTCTCCCTGGTGATCGTGGCCACCTGGGCCAACATGGGCGGCACCGTCCTCATCTATCTGGCCGCGCTGCAGTCCATCCCCGGCGAGCTGTACGAGGCCGCCGAACTGGACGGCGCGAACCTGCTCCAGCGCGTCCGGCACGTGACGATCCCGCAGACCCGGTTCGTCGTGCTGATGCTGATGCTCCTTCAGATCATCGCCACCATGCAGGTGTTCACCGAACCGTTCGTCATCACGGGCGGCGGACCCGAGAACGCCACGGTCACCGTCCTCTACCTCATCTACAAGTACGCCTTCCTCTACAACGACTTCGGTGGAGCCTGCGCGCTCAGCGTCATGCTCCTCGTCCTGCTCGGCGCCTTCTCCGCCGCCTATCTGCGGCTCACCCGCTCCGAGGGGGACGCATGAGCACCCGGACCCTGATCTCCCCGGCCACCCTCGCCCGCCCCCGCGGGAAGGCCGTCTACTGGACCGTGTTCACCGGCGTCGTCCTGCTCTTCGCCCTCGCCTTCCTCTTCCCGGTCTACTGGATGGTGACCGGCGCGATGAAGTCACCGGACGAGGTGGCCCGCACCCCGCCGACCCTGATCCCGGAGCACTGGCACACCGCCGGCTACACCGACGCCTGGGATCTGATGCAGCTGCCGCAGCACCTGTGGAACACGGTGGTGCAGGCGGCCGGCGCCTGGGCGTTCCAGCTGGTGTTCTGCACGGCCGCCGCCTATGCCCTGTCCAAGCTGAGACCCGCCTTCGGCAAGGTGATCCTCGGCGGCATCCTCGCCACCCTGATGGTCCCGGCCCAGGCGCTCGTCGTGCCCAAGTACCTGACGGTCGCCGACCTGCCGCTGATCCACACCAGCCTGCTCGACGACCCCCTCGCGATCTGGCTGCCCGCCGCCGCCAACGCCTTCAACCTCTACCTGTTGAAGCGGTTCTTCGATCAGCTGCCCCGCGATGTCCTGGAGGCCGCCGAGATCGACGGCGCCGGCAGACTGCGCATCCTGTGGTCGGTCGTACTGCCCATGTCACGGCCGGTCCTGGGAGTGGTGTCGATCTTCGCGCTGGTCGCCGTGTGGCAGGACTTCCTGTGGCCGCTGATGGTCTTCTCCGACACCGGCAAGCAGCCGATCAGCGTGGCCCTGGTCCAACTGTCGCAGAACATCCAGCTCACCGTGCTCATCGCCGCGATGGTGATCGCCAGCATTCCGATGGTGGCACTGTTCCTCCTCTTCCAGCGGCACATCATCGCCGGGATCAGCGCGGGCAGCACCAAGGGCTGAGGCAGCCGCCCCGTCTACAGAAAGGCAAGCTCAGTGGGACAGCCCACCCATGCCCCGAAGGACCATGACTGGTGGCGCTCGGCCGTCATCTACCAGGTGTACGTCCGCAGCTTCGCGGACGGCGACGGCGACGGCACCGGCGACCTCGCGGGGGTCCGCGCACGGCTGCCGTACCTGGCCGAACTCGGTGTCGACGCCCTGTGGTTCAACCCCTGGTACCTGTCACCCATGAAGGACGGCGGCTACGACGTCGCCGACTACCGTGCCGTGGACCCGGCCTTCGGCACCCTCGCCGAGGCCGAGAAGCTCATCTCCGAGGCGCGCGAGCTGGGCATCCGCACGATCGTCGACATCGTGCCCAACCATGTCTCCGACCAGCACCCCTGGTTCCTGGCGGCCCTCGCGGCGGGGCCCGGCAGCCCCGAGCGCGAGCTGTTCCACTTCCGGCCCGGACGCGGACCGCACGGCGAACTCCCGCCCAGCGACTGGCCCTCGCAGTTCGTCGGCTCCACCGAACCGGTCTGGACCCGGCTGCCCGACGGCGACTGGTACCTGCACCTGTTCACCCCCGAGCAGCCCGACCTCAACTGGGCCCACCCGGCGGTCCGCCAGGAGCACGAGGACGTTCTGCGCTTCTGGTTCGAGCGCGGTGTCGCGGGCGTCCGCATCGACTCCGCGGCCTTGCTCGCCAAGGACCCGGACCTGCCCGACCTCGCCGCGCACCCGGAGCCGCATCCCTTCGTCGACCGGGACGAACTCCATGACATCTACCGCTCCTGGCGATCCGTGGCCGACGCCTACGACGGGGTGTTCGTCGGCGAGGTCTGGCTCCCCGACCCCGAACGCTTCGCCCGCTACCTGCGCCCCGACGAACTCCACACCGCCTTCAACTTCTCCTTCCTGTCCTGCCCCTGGGACGCCGAGCGGCTGCGCACCTCCATCGACACCACCCTCGCCGAGCACGCCCCCGTCGGCGCCCCGGCCACCTGGGTGCTGTGCAACCACGACGTGACGCGCACGGTCACCCGCTACGGCCGCGAGGACACCGGCTTCGACTTCGCCGCGAAGGCCTTCGGCACCCCCACGGATCTGGCACTCGGCACCCGCCGGGCCCGGGCTGCCGCGCTGCTCTCACTGGCACTGCCCGGGGCGGTGTATCTCTACCAGGGGGAGGAACTGGGGCTGCCGGAGGCCGAGATCCCGGTCGACCGCGTACAGGATCCGATGTACTTCCGATCGCAGGGTGCCGATCCCGGCCGCGACGGGTGCCGGGTGCCGCTGCCCTGGGCGGCCGGGGCACCGTATGCGGGATTCGGTTCGCGCGAGGAGCCCTGGCTGCCGCAGCCGGTCGACTGGGCGGCGTACGCGGTCGACCGTCAGCAGCAGGATCCGCACTCCATGCTCGCTCTCTATCGCACGGCCGTTGCCACCCGCCCGGTCCTCGGCGACGGCCCTCTGACCTGGCTGCCCGCCCCAGAGGGCGTGCTCGCCTTCGCCCGCGCGGAGGGCGTGCGCTGTGTGGTGAACCTTGCTGCCGCGCCCGCCGAACTGCCCGCGCACTCCCGACTCCTGCTCAGCAGCGGCCCGCTGGACGACCGGGGCCGGCTGCCGCAGGACACGGCGGCCTGGCTGCGCGCCTGAGCCGCACTCGCACCGCTTGCTGTCCCACGCAACCCCCACCACGAAGGGATCAGCACATGCACAGCAGCACCGCCCGACATGTCAGGCACATGTCAGTAATGGGGGCGGCCGTCGCCCTCGCCGCCGGCACGCTCGTCGCCGTAGCCCCCGCCGCGCACGCCGCCGCGGGCGCCACGCTCCCCTTCACCTCCGTCGAGGCCGAGTCGGCGAGCAGTACCGGCACGAAGATCGGCCCCGACTACACACAGGGCACCCTCGCATCGGAGGCCTCCGGCCGGCAGGCCGTACGGCTCACGTCCGGGCAGCGCGTGGAGTTCACCGTGCCGCGTGCGTCCAATGCCGTGAACCTTGCGTACAGCGTCCCGGACGGTCAGTCAGGTGCGCTCGATGTGTACGTCAACGGGACCGAGCTCGCCAGGACGCTCCCGGTCACCTCCAAGTACTCCTACATCGACACCGGCTGGATCCCGGGCGCGAAGACCCACCACTTCTACGACAACTCCCGCCTCCTGCTGGGCCGGAACGTCCAGGCTGGCGACAAGATCGCCTTCCAGTCGACCGGCACCCAGGTCACCGTGGACGTCGCCGACTTCGAGCAGGTCGCGGGGGCCGCCGCCCAGCCCGCCGGTTCGGTGTCCGTCGTGTCCAAGGGCGCCGACCCCAGCGGCAACGGCGACTCCACCCAGGCCTTCCGGGACGCCATCGCGGCGGCCCGGGGCGGTGTGGTGTGGATCCCGCCGGGCGACTACCGGATCACGTCCTCGCTCAGCGGAGTGCAGAACGTGACCCTGCAGGGAGCGGGCAGCTGGTACTCGGTCGTGCGCACCTCCCGGTTCATCGACCAGTCCAGCTCCTTGGGCAGCGTGCACATCAAGGACTTCGCCGTGATCGGCGAGGTCACCGAGCGCGTCGACTCCAACCCGGACAACTTCGTCAACGGCTCCCTCGGCCCGAACTCCTCCGTCTCCGGCATGTGGATCCAGCACATGAAGGTCGGGCTGTGGCTGACGGGCAACAACGACAACCTGGTGGTGGAGGACAACCGCATCCTCGACACCACCGCCGACGGCCTCAACCTCAACGGCACCGCCAGGGGCGTCCGCGTCAGCGGCAACTTCCTGCGCAACCAGGGCGACGACGCGCTCGCCATGTGGTCGCTGTACTCCCCGGACACCGACTCCAGCTTCGAGAGCAACACGATCTCGCAGCCCAACCTCGCCAACGGCATCGCCATCTACGGCGGCACCGACATCGCGGTCAAGAACAACCTGGTCTCCGACACCAACGCCCTCGGCAGCGGCATCGCGATCTCCAACCAGAAGTTCCTCGACCCCTTCTCTCCCCTGTCCGGCACCATCACCGTCGACGGCAACACGCTGGTGCGCACCGGCGCGATGAACCCCAACTGGAACCATCCGATGGGCGCCCTGCGCGTCGACTCGTACGACAGCGCGATCGACGCGACGGTGAACATCACCGACACCACGATCACCGACAGCCCGTACAGTGCCTTCGAGTTCGTCTCCGGGGGCGGGCGCGGGTACGCGGTCAGGAACGTGGACGTGACCGGTGCGACCGTACGGAACACGGGCACGGTCGTGATCCAGGCCGAGGCCCAGGGCGCGGCCGCCGTCCGCGACGTCACCGCCACCCAGGTCGGCGCCGCGGGCATCTACAACTGTCCCTACCCGGCGAACTCGGGCTCCTTCACGCTCACCGACGGCGGTGGCAACTCCGGCTGGGCCGACACCTGGTCGGACTGCTCCACCTGGCCCCAGCCGGGCCAGGGCAACCCCGATCCCGACCCGAACCGCAACCTCGCCAAGGGCCGCCCCGCCACCGCGACCGGATCGCAGGACGTGTACACCCCCGGCAAGGCGGTGGACGGCGACGCGAACAGCTACTGGGAGTCCGCCGACAACGCCTTCCCGCAGTCCTGGACGGTCGACCTCGGCTTCTCCTGCGCGGTCCGCCGTCTGGTGCTGAAGCTGCCCCCGTCCCCGGCCTGGGGCGCCCGTACCCAGACCGTCGCGGTGCTCGGCAGCACCGACGGTTCGACCTATTCGACCCTGGTCGGCTCGCAGGGCTACCGCTTCGACCCGGCCACCGGCAACACGGCCACCGTCTCCCTGCCCGCCGGCACCGACCTGCGCCACCTCCGCCTGAGCGTCAGCGCCAACACGGGCTGGCCGGCCGGGCAGTTCAGTGAAGTGGAGGCCTACCTGACGTCCTGAGCCGGGCACACCCCCACAGGACCGGCGAGTCCTGCTCCACCCCAGGTACACACCGGTCGTGGAGGGCGGCCAGGGCGCCGTCCTCCACGGCGCGGGCCGGCGCGGCGAGGCGTGCGTGCTGTCAGTAGACGTCGCGGACGTAGCGCTTGTCCGTGGCGAGACGCCTCACGTGGGCGGTGGCTTCGTCGAGGTCCATTCCGCCGTGGGTGGCGACGATCTCCTTGAGGGCCTGGTCGACGTCCTTGGCCATGCGTCCCGCGTCGCCGCAGACGTAGAAGTGGGCGCCGTCCTGCAGCCACTGCCACAGGCGTGCCCCGTTCTCGCGCATCCGGTCCTGGACGTAGACCTTGTTGCGCTGGTCGCGGGAGAAGGCGAGGTCGAGGCGGTCGAGGTGGCCCGATGCCCGGTACGCCTCCAGGTCCTCGCGGTGGTAGAAGTCGGTGGTCCGGCGCTGCTCGCCGAAGAAGAGCCAGTTGGGACCGGTGTGGCCGCGGGCCAGGCGGTCTTCGAGGAAGCCGACGAAGGGTGCCACACCGGTTCCGGGGCCGACCATGATCATGGGGGTGGCGGGGTCGGCGGGCGGGCGGAATTGCGGTGAGCGCTGTACGAAGACCTGCACCGGTCCGTCGTCCGCGCAGTCGGCGAGGTAGGTCGAGCACACGCCCTTGCGGTCCCGGCCGAGGTCGTTGGTGTAGCGGACGACCGAGACGGTGAGACGGACCTCGCCGGGGTGCGCGAGCGGGCTGGAGGAGATGGAGTACAGCCGGGGCTGGAGGCGCTTGAGGACCCGTGCCCACTCCGCTGCCGAAGCACGGACGGGGAACTCGGCGACGACGTCCGCGGCCTGGCGGCCCCAGCTCCACTGCGCGAGCGCGTCCTTGTTGTCGGGCCGCAGCAGTCGCTTCAGGTCGTGACTGCCGGTGCGCTCCATCACGAACCTGAGCAGGTCCGTGGTGATGCGCGCGATGTCCAGACGGGTGCGCAGCGCCTCGGCGAGCGGGATGGGTCCGCCGTCGCCGAGGGCGACGGGTTCGCCGGGGTCGAGCCCTGTGAGCGCGAGCCATTCGGCGACGAGACCGGTGCCGTTGGCCGGCCAGACACCAAGGGCGTCGCCGGCGTCGTAGGCGAGTTCGCCGTCGCGGGTGTCGAAGGCGAACTGCCGTACCTCCTTCTGCGAACCGGGCAGGCTCAGCAGCCTGTTGCCGATGAGCAGGGTGGCGAACGGGGATGCCTTGGTGTGGCCCGCCGGCGCGGGAGCCGAGGGCGGTGAGGGTACGGCGACCGGTGCGGCGACGGCCGTCTCGGCCGTGCCTGCGGGCACGGGCTGCCGGTCGTCGGCTGTGGCCAGGGCGGTGACGACCCGAGCGAGCCAGTGCTCGGCGGTCTCCTCGAAATCGGGTTCGCAGTCGGTGCGGGGGACGAGCCGGGTGGCGCCGAGGGCGTCGAAGCGCTCGTCGAGTCGGCGACCGTGTCCGCAGAAGTCGTCGTAGCTGGAGTCGCCGAAGGCGAGGACCGCGTAGCGGATCCCCTCCAGTCTGCCGGTGTCCGGGGCGGACAGCGTCTGCCAGAAGTCGGCGCCGTTGTCGGGGGCGTCGCCGTCGCCGAAGGTGCTGGTGACGAGGAGCACGTCGGTGTCCGGGGTGAGGTGCCGCGCAGACGCGTCGGCCATCGGCAGCAGCTCGGCGGCGCGGCCGGATCCGGTGAGGCGGGCGGCGGCGATGGCGGCGTACTCCTCGGCGTTGCCGGTCTGCGAGGCCCACAGAACGACCAGGCGCCGGCTCGGTACGGGCGCCTCGGCCGCCGGGGCGCCGGGCGGCGCGGGCGCGAGGGCGGTTGCCCCGGTGGCGGGTGCGGCGGTGCGGGAGAACATGCCGGCGAGGACGCCGTCGACCCACAGGGCGTTGCCCGGGGTGAAGGGCGCGCCCGGTGGCAGGACGGGGACGCGTTCGCCGGGCGGCGTGAGGGCGAGACCGGAGAGGAAGCCGGACAGGTACTGACGCTCCGGCTCGGCCAGGGGCGCCGGGGCGAGATCGGTGATGCCGAACAGGGTGGCGAGGGCGTGGACGGCCGGGTCCGCCGGCGCTGCGGCGGAGAGGGCGGGGGCCGGAACGAGGGCCGCGGGTGCTCCTTGCCGCACGGATCCGGCCGGGGCCGCCTCGGGCTCCGCGCCCGGGCGTGCCGCCGGGACGGGCGCGGCCGTCCTGGTGAGGGCGACGGCGCAGGCCTTGAACTCGGGCTGGAAGGAGACCGGGTCGACGGCGTCGTTGGTGACGGCGTTGATGCTGAGGTACTCGCCGAACAGGTCGTTCCAGTGGAACGGGGCGAAACAGGTGCCCGGGCGGACCCGGTCGGTGACCACGGCGGGCAGTACGGCGCGCCCGCGACGGGAGGCGACCTCCAGGTGGTCGCCCCCGACTACGCCGAGAGCCTCGGCGTCTTCGGGATGGACCTCGACGAAGGGGCCGGGGTTGAGCTTGTTGAGCTTGGCGACCTTTCCGGTCTTGGTCATCGTGTGCCACTGGTGCTGGAGGCGGCCGGTGTTGAGGACGAACGGGTAGTCGTCGTCGGGGAGTTCGGCGGAGGGGAGATGCGGCCGGGCGAAGAACCGGGCGCGTCCGCTCGCGGTCGGGAAGGCGAGCCGGGGGCGGGTGCCGTCCTCCCGTTCCAGGAGGTTCTGGCTGACACCGTCGTTGAGGTAGCGGATCGGGTTGCGGTCGGGACCGTCGACGGCGGGGGCCGGCCACTGGACCGGCGTGCCGCGCAGCCGCTCGTAGGTCACACCGCGCAGATCCCAGCCGGTCCTGGGGTTCCACGCCTGCTTGAGTTCCTCGAACACCTCCTCGGAGGAGCCGTAGGTGAAGGCGTCGGCGAAGCCCATCGCGCAGGCCACCCGCGCGATCAACTGCCAGTCGGGCAGCGCCTGTCCGGGCGGGTCGACGGCCCCTCGCACCAGGGTGAGGTTCCGCTCGGAGTTGATCATGACGCCGTCGGACTCCGCCCACAGCGTCGCGGGCAGGACCACATCGGCGTACGCGTTCGTCTCGGTCTCGGCGAACACGTCCTGCGCGACGACGAGTTCGGCGGCCTCCAGTCCGGCTATGACGGTCTTGCGGTTGGCGACCGAGGCGACCGGGTTGGTGCAGATGATCCAGCACGCCTTTATCTCGCCGGCGGCCAGCTGCTCGAACATCTCGACCGTGCCGCGCCCGACCTCGGTGCGCAGGGAGCCCTCGGGGATCTTCCACAGGTTCTCGACGAAGGCGCGTTCGTCGTCGACCAGTACGGAGCGCTGACCGGGCAGGCCGGGGCCCATGTAGCCCATCTCGCGGCCGCCCATGGCGTTGGGCTGACCGGTCAGCGAGAAGGGACCGGATCCCGGCCGGCACAGGGCTCCGGTCGCGAGGTGCAGATTGACCAGGGCGTTGGTGTTCCAGGTGCCGTGGGTGGACTGGTTCAGGCCCATGGTCCAGCAGCTCATCCACTCGTCGGCCTCGCCGATCCACTGCGCCGCCCGCCGGATGTCGCCCTCGGCGAGACCGGTGATCTCCGCGACCTTCTCGGGCGGGTAGTCCGCGAGGAAGGCGGGCAGCTCCTCCCAGCCCTCGGTGAACCCGGCGATGAACTCCGCGTCGGTGAGACCGTTCGCGACCAGCAGATGCAGCAGGCCGTTCAGCAGGGCGAGGTCGGTGCCGGGCCTGATCTGCAGGAAGAGATCGGCCTTGTCGGCGGTGGCGCTGCGGCGGGGGTCGACGACGATCAGCTTGGCGCCGGCCGACTTCACCCGCTCCATCATGCGCAGAAAGAGGATCGGGTGGCAGTCGGCCATGTTGGCGCCGCTGACGAAGAACAGGTCGGCGTGGTCGAAGTCCTGATAGGAGCCGGGAGGACCGTCCGCGCCCAGCGACAGCTTGTAACCGGATCCGGCGGAGGCCATGCACAGCCGGGAGTTGGACTCGATCCGGTTGGTGCGCACGAAACCCTTGGCCAGCTTGTTCGCCAGGTACTGCGCCTCCAGGGACATCTGCCCGGACACGTAGAAGGACAGGGCGTCGGGCCCGTGCTCGTCCAGGATCGCCCGCAGTCGGCCCGCGACCGACGCCACGGCCTCGTCCACATCCGTCTCGACCGGCTGGATGTCACGCTCGGCACGCACCAGCGCCTTCCCCAGCCGCCCGGGCGCGGCCATCATGTCCGTGCTCGTCGCCCCCTTCGTGCACAGGCGGCCGGAATTGGTGGGGTGCGCCTTGTCCCCGGTCACCTTGACCGCACGGCGACGCCCGTCGGCGGGGTCCCGCCGCACGTCCAGCACGATCCCGCAGCCGACGCCGCAGTAGGAGCAGACCGTGCGGACAGTGCCGTCCGTCGCGCCAGATGCCACCGAAACTCCACTTCGCGGGGTGTCCGTCCTGCTGAGCCGGATCGCCCGTCAGCGGCGGCAGCCCAGGGACAGCACCGTAGGAAGACCGAATTTCGGGTCCGTCACGTGATGGCGGTGCGTGGGGTTACACCCCGCGCACGCGGCGGCACCGTCGCATGTGAGGTGCCCCCGCCGGTGCATACGGCCGGCGTCGGGCCTCATCCGGCCGGAGCCGGCGGACGAGGACGTAACGCCGGAACCGGGACGGGACCGCGGGACCCGCGTCCCACCCGGACACCGCGCCGGTCCCTCTCACTCGGGGACGTTTGGAAAGTGCCTGGTCACAGCTGTGAGCGAGTGGCCGGTCAGGGGATCCGGGACACCGCGGTACGGGCCAGGGCGAGGGTGCGGGAGCGCTCGGGTGCCGTGGGGCTTCCCGCGTCGCTGATCACGAGCAGGGTCTTTCGCACGACCACCAGGACCAGGGTCTCCCGGACGGTGAACGACCCGGTGGTCGCGGTGACCGTGGCATGCCAGGACGTGTCCCCGATCCCCGCCGAGCCATGCGGCACCACCCGCTCCGTGCCGGTGGTGCCGTCGCTCCAGCCGAGGGAGAACTCGGCGCAGCCGGACAGCGCACTCACCGCCTGCCGCAGGTCCTGCCGTGCCCCGGATCCCGGCAGTCGGCGCAGTACCTGCTGGAGGAACAGCCCGCTCCGGCTGCGGGCGAAGGTGACCCTGGCCTCGACCGCGCCGGGGCGGGTGCTGCGAGAGGACTCCAGCGCGTTGAGTGCTCTGACGCATCCGGGACGGTCGGAGCGCGTCGGAGGCTCGTTCCGCTGCGCTGTCCTCACATAGCCGGCCGGCAACTGGGCTGTGGTGAGGAGGGCCACGGACAGGGCCGCGGTGCCCGGGGAGAGCGCTGTGGGTGACGCGGAGGGCGGGGGTGCCTGCCCCGGCTCCCCGGTGTCCGGCCGATGGCGTTCGCTGCTGCAGCCGGCGAGGAGCGCGCCCGCGAGCACCACCACGGCCGGCAGGGCGGCGAGTCGCCGCCGGCCGGCGGCGGCCGTCGCGGCGGACGGCGAAACCTGGGCCACTTGAGGACTCCTCAGTACCCGGTGGAGCCGTCGGGGTCGACGACGACGTCGTAGGACGGCGTGGACAGGGAGTGCAGGGGAGAGTCGAGCTTCTCCGTGCGCAGGATGTACGTGCCCGCTGCCAGGTCCGAGAGCTGCTGGTAGCGGCCGGTGAAGTCGGGCTCCGTGCCGGTCCAGTACCCGGACCCGAGGCTGTGCTTGAGGACCCATCCGTTCGGCTGGACGATCGCCGGGTACACCGGGCCGAGCGCATCCTGGGTGAGCGTGAAGGAGGCCCCGGCATGGGAGTTCGCGCCCGGCGCGCCGGACAGGGTGAACGAGAAGTAGCGGACGTTGAAGGAGGAGCCCGAGGTCAGCGGGGCGCAGTTCTGGGCCGTCACGGGCCCGTCCACGACGCCGAGTTGCAGCGGGTCGGTGAAGGTGCCGCTGCCGGCGAGGCTGCCGCAGTCCTGACTTCCGTCGCCGGCCGGCCGGTCGTCGTCCTCCGTCGCGTCGCCCTCGCTTCCGGTGTCCGTAGCGTCCGAGGCCGCGCTCTCCTCGGTGGGGGTCTCCGCCACGGGTTCCTCCGTGGCGGGGGGCGGCTCGGGGGAGGAACTGCTCACGTCCGGCGCCGCCGAAGCCGTGGCGGGAGCGGACTCGGAGACGTCCGGCGACGAGGACTCCGCCGCAATCGAACGGTGGTGTGACGAGCCGCCGCAGCCGCTCGCGAGCAGTATCGCCCCGAGCAGCGGCGCGCACTTTCTGATCATGGATGTCCTCCCCCTCACGCACCGCCGAGAACGGGCCGGCGGACGTCATGTGCGCGGGATATTACATCTCTTCATCCCTTCGATCCCCCCATATGAGGACTTCTCCGAAGCGTCTTCCCGAAGCGCCTTCCCGGAGCGGGTCGGGACCCGCTCCGGGAAGACGTTCGCTCAGCAGGTGGGTACGTCCGACAGCCAGGCCGGGCCCTTGATGTAGATGTTGGTGATCCACGAGCCGTCGGTCAGCCTGGACCAGGCGTCGTTGGTGTAGCCGTCGGCCGTGACCTCCTGCGCGTGCTTCTGGCAGACCACGTTGACGGTCGTCGGCTGGGCGAAGTAGTCCACCACGGACGCGTTGACGTTCGGCTGGCTGTGCGTGCGCACCCCGGTGCCCCAGGTCTGGTGCGGCTTGCTGCCCCCGCTCGGCGGCGCCGGGCTGGTGCCGCCGCAGTCCGGGACGCCGGGCAGCGAGGCCGGGCCCTTGATGTAGATGTTCGTCAGCCATGAACCGTCGGCCAGCTTCGACCAGATGTCATTGGTGTAGCCCTCGGCGGTGACCGTCTCCGCGTGCTCCTGGCACTGCACCGAGACCTGCGTCGGCCCGGCGAAGGTGTCCACGACGGAGGCACGCACGCTCGGCGAGCTGTGGGTGCGCACACTGGTGCCCCAGGTCTCGAAGACCGTGCCGCCGTCGGCCGGCGGGGGAGTCGGGGTGCCCGACGGGTTGATGCGGACGGCGCCCGCGTAGTCGCCGCCCGTGCGCGCGGGGGCGACGCGGATGTGGGTGCCGGACTCGTACGCCTCGACCATCTGTCCCGCGCCCAGGTACATGGCCACGTGGTGGATGTGACCGCTGCCCCAGAACATCAGGTCACCGGGGACCAGCGGGCCCGTGCCCTGGCCTGCCGAGAAGCGGGCGGTGGCCTGGGAGCTGTGGAACTGGTCGTTGGCGGTGCCGTTGAGGAGGTCCTTGCCGGTCGCCCGGTAGTAGGCGTAGCGCATCAGACCGGAGCAGTCGAAGCCCTTGCGCTCGTTGTCGTGCATGCTGTCGGGATCGGATCCGTCGTAGTAGCCGTAGGTGGCGCCGGGGGTGGCGCCGTGGCCGCCGCCCCAGCTGTACCAGACGCCGATCTGCGAACAGGCCGCGTCCACGGCGGCCTGCGCGGTGGCCGAGGCGCCGGGTGCGAGGACACCGCAACTCGCTTCCTGGGCCGCCGCCGTGGCCTGGGGTTTGGTGGCCGCGTGCGCGGCCGTGGGCAGGAAGGCGGCCAGTGCCGCCGCCACCGCGGTGGCGAGCGCCCGGCCGATGAGCCGGCGCGTGGTTCCGGTCTTCAAGAAAGCACATCCTTCGTCGGCGTTCCGTCACCCGGGTAACGGGTCACGGCGGTGGGGGGTGTGTGCCCGGCGCCCCCACTTCGGCAGAGCGCCGGTGCCGGTGCCGCGCCCACCCCCGTCGGGCGCGGCACCGGGGTCTACGGGGCCAAGGCGGCACGCATCTTGGCCAGGGCGCGCATCCGGTTGCGCTGGACCGTGCCCCGGTGGGCGCCGAGGCGTTCGCCGGCCGAGTCGTGGCTGAGGCCCTCCAGGTCGACGAGGATCACCGCGGCCGCCTCCTTCGGGGAGAGCAGGCTCAGCAGCGCCAGAGCCGTGGCGCTCGCCTCGTACGTACCGAGTCCGCCGTCCCAGCCGGCCTCCGGCAGCCGCTCCGTGGCGCGTTCCCGCCGTGAAGGGTGCAGCCAGGAGTCGCGCAGCAGGTTGAGGGCGACCGTGCAGGTGTAGGCGTACGGGTGCCGCTGCTGGGCGAGGCTGCGTGCGCGGGCCCGCCGGGAGAGCCGAAGGTACGTCTCCTGCAGCAGGTCGTCGGCGTCGTGCGGGTTGCCGGTCAGCGCCAGCAGACGTTTGCGCAACCGCGGCATGTCGGCGGTGAAGGAGGCGTCGAACTCGCCCGGACTGACACGGTCGTCCGCGCGCGGCGCCGGGGCGCACATGCCGCCGCTGGTCTCCATGGGTGTCCCCCGATCGTCGGTCGTGGTGCGGGGTGCCGTGCTGCCGGTGCCCCGGTTGATCGCTTCGGTGCCGGTGGGCCGGTGGGCCGGTGGGCCGGTGGGCTGTCGGTCCGTTGGTCAGGCGGGCCGGGCGGGCGGGGCGGCCGGGCCGTAGCGGGAGGCCGGGGCGTGGCGCAGCAGCGCCCAGTACCGGTCGCCGTAGGACCAGTGCCACCACTCGGTGGGGTAGTTGACGAAACCGGTCGCAGCCAGCGCCCGGTCCATCAGGGCCCGGTTGGTGCGGGCCTCGTCACTGATGTCGAGGGCGGCCGTGCGGCAGGCGCCCTCGCTCTCCTCCGGGGTGGCGTTGACCTCGGTGCCGAGCGGGAGTTCGGTGCCGTCCTCGGTGCAGAGCGTCAGGTCCACCGCCCCGCCGCTGACGTGCGGGGCGACCTCCGGCGGGGAGATGTAGGCGCTGGCCAGCTCCCGGATGACGGCCGGTGCGGCGCCGGGGTGGGCTTCGCGCATCGTCGCCGCATAGCTCTCGAAGTAACGCCGTTGCAGGTCCGGCGGCCGGTACCCCTCGACCACCAGGAACCGGATCCCGGCGGGCAGCAGCCGCTGTGCCTGCAGCAGGCGCTTGATCGCCCCGGACCGTAGGTGGGCGTAGGCGCCGGTGTCGTCGGCCTGTCGTGGGTCGAGTCGCAGTTCGGGGATCTCGCGCAGGTCGACGAGTGGTTCACCGCATTCGTGCTCGGTGACCTCGGCGACCCGCGGGTCGGAGAGCGGGATGATGTCCGTCACGCTCTTAGCGTCGCGGGGACCTCTGCAAAGGCTCTGCAAGTCCTCTGCAAGCCGCCGACCAGGGGTTCTGCAGCCGATACAGGCCCGGGGCAGCCGCCGTCGGTCCGGTCCAGCCGACTGCCGCGCCCGGGGCGGCCACCCACGCGTCCCCCGCTCGCCGCGCGGGGCGGCGGCCCCGGCCGGTCGTCCGCCGCGCGGGTCAGCCGCCCTTGTCCGCCCGCT